>CAZZHU010000045.1:17688-26802 GCA_964654045.1 uncultured Leptospirales bacterium | reverse complement strand
AATTACGGGCAGATAATTGCCAGATACGACAGTCTGAGTGCATTAGCTTTCAGGGATCAAGCAGAGCTATTGATCTTTCCGGAAGCCGCCATTCCTAACTATGTGATGTTGATTCCGGAGTATTACAGCGATTTACGCTATTTGGTGGAGACCCACCAGATCAGCATTTTCACAGGTTTCCCTCATTCCGCACCAGCGCCGGCAAGTCATCCGGAATCTGCATATTATTACAATGCCGCAAATCTCTTCAGTCCTCACCACCGGATGCAGGAGATATACTTCAAAAACATCCTGGTTCCGGTGGGTGAGAGAATGCTATGGCTGGATCACTTCCCGATTTTGTGGAAGCTGCAGTTTGGGCAGGCAAATTGGGAGTTTGGCACCAAGATTCCGCGCTATATGTGTGGCAAGCATGATTTTGCACCATCCATCTGTTATGAATTAGCCTTTCCGCATTTTATGCAAAAGGCCAATTTTATCATGCCGGATGGTCTTGAAGCCAAAGCGGATTATCACGTCAATATCACCAATGACGGCTGGACCCATACCTTCAGGGGCCACATGCAGCATTACTCCGCATCCATATTCAGGGCGATAGAAAATGGCATATGGTATCTGCGGGCCGGGAATACGGGATACACGGTATTCATCGATCCTTACGGCAGGGTCCGGAAATCCATGCCGATCGTTACCAAGGGATACCTTGCCGGCGATATCGATTTTTCCCTGAACCACGGGACGGTCTATTCGGTAATCGGGGACATCTTTCTCTATATGGCCATTGGATTTGTGCTGATTATCGCTTCTATTTTCGGTTTCGAGAAGATCAGGGCTAGGGTCATAAACAAATAAAGCTGTTTTTTCATTACTGTAGTGACACTCATAAAATTATTTTATACATTGTAGATATTGTTGGCGGGTCAAACCTATCGGGTCTTTGACCTGTCAATATAATGGCAGGTACCGGGTACATTAATGCCGCATAAATGGAAAATACTAGATTTTCTGGATGTAGCCGGTGATCCCGAGCTTGCTGCGTGGCGCAGCAGGGCGGTAACGATCATCCTTATCGTCCTGGCGGTAACGGGTCTCCCTGCCTACGCCTCTGTCGTCTTCACCGCGATCCGCCGGGGGAACATCGTATTCCTGGAAATAATCTATCTCTCAATCTACGCGATTCTGGTTATCCTGGCCTTGCTGCCGCGCCTGAACTACCTCGTGAGAGTGTGGGGCCTTATAGGGGTGAGTTATGTCAATGCCATGGCGAGCTTCATGCGCCTCGGCCTGGTCGGCAGCGGTCGTTTGTGGCTCATTGCTTTACCGATAATAGCGACGGTCGTCATCGGCTCCCGCGCGGGCTACGCGGCCGTGTTTCTGAGCCTGTGCATCTATATCGCATTCTCGGTTCTGGCTTCCAACGGCCTTCTCGGGGGATGGCTGGTTCTCCGGGAAAACCCGCTGGCGGCCGGCATCTGGATCGAGGGAGGTTCGGCTCTGGTGGTATATATAGCCATCCTGGTCATTCTCGTGGAGCGCTTTGTGTCACTCCAGGGCAGGACCCTTGCCGATTACCGGAAGTCTAACATCAAGCTTACCGAGACGACGAAGGCGCTCGGGGAGAGCGAGGAACGTCTCCGCACCATCGGCGACAACCTGCCGGGCGGGATGATCTACCAGATTGAGGGCAGTCCGGACGGGACGAGGCGGTTTACCTATGTGAGCGCAGGGGTGGAACGGCTGCACGGGTATACGCCTGACCAGGTGCAGGCCGATCCGTCGCTCCTGTATAAACTTCTGCATGAAGACGACATCGACATGATGCGGAGGGAGGAAGAGCGGGCCATAAGGGAGCTGAGGAAATTTGACGTCGAGGTCCGCTTCCGGACCAGGGACGGCGGGGTGCAGTGGAGCAGGATCGTGTCGCAGCCGCGGATTCAGGAGAATGACGTGATCCTGTCCGATGGCATTGAGCTTGACATCACGGGGAGCAAGCAGGCGGAGGATGCGCTGCGGGAGAGCGAATCAAGATACCGCCTCCTGAGCGAGGAGCTGGAGTTGAAAGTCGCCGGGAGGACCGATGAGCTTAAAAAGGCAAACGAGGATCTCCTGAAGACGAACCGTGAACTCGAGGGCGCTCTCAGTGATCTGAATGCCGCGCAATCCCAGCTGGTGCAGTCCGAGAAAATGGCGGCCCTGGGACAGCTTGCCGCGGGCATCGCCCATGAGCTCAACACGCCCCTCGGGGCGATAACCTCGTCGATCAGGTCGATGGTCGATGTCATGCAGCGGAAGGTGCCGGAAACCGCCCGCCTTCTTCCGACCTTCAACGAGAAAGAGCGTCAGGTGTTCGAGACGATCCTCCGGGAAAGCCTGGAAAAGGTTGTCCGGATCGATACGCTGCCTGACAGGGCAACAAGGAAGGAGATTGCGGGCATCCTGGAAGACGCCGGCATCCGGGACAGCGCTTCCGTAGCGGCGCTTATAGCCGATATAGGCGCTCATGAACTGAAGGACAGGCTGGCTGATCTGCTCACGGTGGATAATAGGGACGGGATCCTTGATGCGATTTCTGTCCTTTCATCGATACGGCGCATGGGGGAGATCATCTATGTAGCCTCTGAAAAGGCGGCCAGCGTGATCAATGCCCTGCAGAGTTATATGAAGCAGGATACGGATGTTGATGTCGCGAATGTATACGTGGATAGGGAAATAGACACGATCCTTACCCTGTTCCACAATAAGACAAAGCATGGAGTCAGTATCAGGAAAAGCTATATACCGGGTGCGCCGGTCCTCGGCAACCGCAACTCGCTGAACCAGCTGTGGATCAATCTTTTCAATAACGCTTTCCAGACGATGAACTGGGAGGGGACCGTTGAGATCGAGATGAAAAAGAATGACGGACGGGTGGCGGTCTCGATAACAGATTCGGGCCCCGGAATACCTGATGAGATCAAGGGCCGTATCTTCGAGCCTTTTTTTACGACGAAAAAATATGGCGAGGGGATGGGGCTTGGACTGGATATCTGCAGAAAAATCGTGGAGAAGCACGGCGGGACAATAGAATGCGAAAGCGTTCCCGGGAGGACCATGTTCACGGTGACCCTCAAGGCGGGCACCGGGTAGTGCGTTTCTATCAAGCGAAAATCCTGATGGTATAACATATCATTATTGTCAAAGGTATATGATGGAAAAGAAAGCTATTTTATGCGTCGATGATGAGGCCATCGTTGTGCTGTCACTGAAGCAGGAATTGACAAGCTGTTTCGGCGACCGCTTCATCTATGAAGGGGCGATGAATGCCGGCGAGGCCATGGAGATAATCGATGAGCTGGTAGGCGAAGGGATTGTCGTGATCCTGATCATCACGGACTGGCTCATGCCGGGAATCAAGGGGGACGAATTCCTCGTGAAGGTCAGGGAGCGGCACCCGGGCATAAAATCAATAATGATCACCGGGCAGGCAGATGACGCCGCCATCGAGCGGGCGAAAAGGCTGGCAGGGGTCTCCGCGGTGCTCCGGAAGCCGTGGAGCAAGGACGGGCTGATCGGCGTTATCCGGGCGTGCGTTCCGGAGGAAGCGCTGTAACCCGGGGTAACCCGGGGTAACCCGGGGTTTAAACCCCGGGTTACCCCGGGTTACTCCGGGCAAACCTTATCATAGTTTTCCAAGGGAGGGCGGATGTCTTTCGGTAGCAATATCCTGATAACAGATGGCGGCCCTGACGGGCTGAAATTAAAACAACCGAAACGGACGGTCATGAGACAGGGCATGCGTGTGATGATCCTCGCATGCATGGCATTGCTGATCACTGCCGCGGGGGCCGCCGCGGCTGAACCGATAGTATTTGTCGGCGATGCCGACTACCCGCCCCTGACCTACCTGGAGAAGGGCGAACCGAAGGGATTGATCGTTGACATTATGCGAGCCCTGGCCCGGCGGATGAAACGGCCCCCTGACATACGATTGATGGAATGGGATAAGGGCATGTCGCTGGTGACCCAGGGAAAGGCGGATGCCATCGGGGCGGTAAGTATAAATGAATCGCGCAGGAGGATTTATGACTTCTCCGACGAGGTTTACAATTCGCGCTATTCGATATTTGTCCGTTCCGGCACAATTGGCGTTACAAAATTATCGGACCTGCGGGGGGCCAGGGTCGGCGTCCGCGCCGGCGGGCTGAATCAGAAGATAGTGGAAGCGGAACCCCTGATCAGGATGTATCTGATGGACGACTATCTTGAGGGATTCCGGATGCTGAAAGACGGGAAACTGGAAGCGGTTATCGCAGATAACTGGATAGGCACCTATATCATCGCAAAAAATAATATCCCGCAAGTCCGGCTTGTTGGCGCTCCGGTTGCGGAATTGCCATCGGCTTTTGCGGTCAAAAAAGGCAATGCTTCACTCCTGGCGGAAATCAATTCAGCTCTCAGTTCATTGAAGACCGACGGAACAATAGCACGCATATATTCCGCCTGGGAGCCCACGGAAGTCGTTTTCCAGACACGGGAACAGATATTGCGGAAAACCTATTATTGGGCAATCGGGCTTCTCGCCATGCTGCTGATCATATCAGGCGCCTGGATCGGGATCCTGAGGAGGGAGGTCACCCGGCGCCGGAAGATAGAGGCGATACTGCGGGAGAGCGAATCGAGGTATCGTGAACTGAACACCGAACTGGAACGGAAGGTCGCCGGGAGGACGGAGGACTTGAAGAAGGCAAATGAAGATCTCCTGAAGACGAACCGTGAACTCGAAGGCGCTCTCAGGGACCTGAATGCCACGCAATCCCAGCTGGTACAGTCGGAGAAGCTGGCGGCCCTGGGGCAGCTGTCGGCGGGCATCGCCCATGAGCTCAACACGCCCCTCGGCGCTATCAGGTCGTCGATCCAATCGATGGTGGATATCATACAGCAGGAGATGGCCGGGTCGGCGAAAAAATTTACGACATTCAACGAGAAAGAATTGCACGCGTTTCAGGCGCTTCTTGATGAAAGCCTTGCGAACGCTGCCCGCTTCGACACCCTGCCGGACAGGAAAACCAGGAAGGAAGTCGAAGGCATCCTCGCAGGCGCGGGGATACCGGAAAGCGATGCCCTTGCGCGGCGTATTGCCGACATGGGCGCTCACGGGTTGAAGGAAAAACTGGCCGATCTGCTCATGATCGATAAAAGGGATGACGTCCTGTCGTTCGTGTCGATGCTTGCGGCGGTCAGGCGCCTGGGAGAAATAATATCCGTCGCGTCTGACAAGGCGGCCAGCGTGGTTGGCGCCCTGCAAAACTACATGAAACAGGACGCCGAGGTGAATGTCGCGAATGTATACCTTGACAACGAAATAGAAACGATCCTTACCCTTTTTCACAATAAGATCAAGCATGGGGTCGCCATAAAAAAGAATTACCTGACAAACGAGCCGGTTCTCGGGAATCGTGATAGATTGAACCAGCTGTTAATAAACCTGTTCAGCAATGCCTTCCAGGCGATAGACTGGCAGGGAACCGTAGAGATAGAGATGAAAAAAAAGGAGGAGCGGGTCGCCGTCTCGATAATTGACTCGGGTCCGGGCATCCCGGATGCGATCAAGGGCCGTATCTTCGAGCCTTTTTTTACGACAAAACAGCATGGTGCGGGGATGGGGCTTGGCCTCGATATCTGTAAAAAGATCGTCGAGAAGCATGGCGGCGCCATCGAGTTTGAAAGCGTTCCCGGGAGGACCAGGTTCACCGTCCTGCTGAAGGCCGGTACCCAACCCTGAAACACCGCATGGAAACCGACCCGTGCTGGAACCCTTCATGGACGAAGGTGACCTCTTCGTCCCTTTCCTGGAGGCCCAGGGCGTATAGCATGGGCAGGTAATGTTCACTGGTCGGGGCCGCCAGGGCCATGTTTCTGCCGAGTCCGTGATAGTTGACCAGTTTTCCGTGATTTCCATCAAGCAGCAATGCCTTGATTTTTTCATCGATCTCGACTGCCCAGTCGTACGGCTCCGCCTCCATGTCATAGTCCATTTGCATGAGGTTGTGGACCATGTTGCCGCTGGCGATTATCAGTATCCCCTCCCGTCTCAGGGGCCCGAGGCGCCTGCCGATATCATAGTGATATCCCGGCTCCATCCCTTCGCAGAGGCTCATCTCGAATACCGGAATGTCCGCGTCCGGATACATGTGCTTCAGGACCGCCCATGACGCGTGGTCGAGGCCCCACTCCATGGAGCAGTTGACCATGTACTTTGTCACCCGGGTGACCTTCCCGGCGTCCTCCGGCGCGCCGGGGCAGGGGTATTTCACCTGGTACAGTTCCGGGGGAAAGCCGAAAAAGTCGTATATCAGCTCCGGGTTCTTCATGCAGGTGACGAGGGTGGCCCTGGCCACCCAGTGGGCGGAAATCACCATGATCGATTTCGGCCGCGGCAGTTCTTCACCCAGGCTGCGGAGGCTCCGGGTGAAGTCATTATCCATGACGATATTCATCGGCGAGCCGTGGCCGATGAAGAGTACCGGCATCTTGTTCATATAGTAAACATGGGTGGAGCGAGGGGGGATGTCAAGGAAATAAAGAACCGGCCGCTGCGGCTTGCGGCCGTTTCCCGATTCAAGATAATCACCCCGGTCAATGTTAAGAGCCGGAGTTTGTGCGACGAGACGCCGGTCCCACAGGAACAGATCCGTCACGCCGAAGTGTGGGGCGTGCGGATGAACTGCCTCCTGCCCGCGTCGTCAGGAGAAAAAGCCACATCGAAAATATTTTTTATTTATCGGTTGCCAATTGAGTGTAACATTTTTAAAATAGCACTCTCAGATTCACTATACTTATAATGTAGTTCAATATGTAATGAGGTGATTATATGCTGACTAAAAGCGGAAAAACATTGGAACAGGCAATAAAAAAGGCAATTGAAGACCACCAGATTACCAACGCCGAGTATGAGGAGATAATCCACCTGGCCCATGAAGATGGTCACATTGACAAGCATGAAAAGATTCTGCTCAATGAGCTCAAGGATATGATTGCCGACAAAACGGTTAAACGCGTGCCATAAGGCGCAAAAACAGAAGTATATAAGCCGGGCGAGGCGATTATCACCCGGCTTTTTTATTCCTCCGACGCATCTGTAAACCCCGGATTGCCTTTTCAATTCCCACGATTGCGTAAATCACCATTGAGCATGCCAGGATATATCCCCAGTGCTCGATCTTTATCGGGGCGCTGTGGAACAGGGAATTCATTGCTGGTATATAGGTGAACCCGAGCTGCAGCAGAATCATGGCGAGGACACCGGCAAAAAGTAACGGGTTGGTGAAAAACCCGACCCTGAATATCGATTCGGTGAGGGAACGGCAGTTGAAAAGATAGAGCAGTTCTCCCATAACAAAGACGTTCACCGCCATCGTGCGGGCGACCGCCAGGTTCCCCGTCGCTGACATTTCAAGCTCGAAGAGGCCGAAGGCGCCCGCAAGGAGGAGGGCGCCCACCAGGGAAATCCGGAAAATCAGGGCGCCGGTTATGATCGGCGCCGCCGGGTCCCGGGGCGGGCGCGTCATCAGCCCCGGTTCCTTCGGCTCGAAGGCGAGCATGAGGCCGAGCAGGACGGCGGTGTTCATGTTGATCCAGAGGATCTGTACCGGCAGGATCGGCATCGCTACGCCGGCGAAGACCGCCGCGAGTATCACCAGTCCCTCCCCCAGGTTCGTGGGGATTGTCCAGACTATGAATTTTGTAAGATTGTCGAAGACGCCGCGTCCCTCCTCGACCGCAGCCTCGATCGTGGCGAAATTGTCGTCGGTGAGGAGCATGTCCGCCGCCTCGCGCGCCACTTCGGTGCCGGCAATCCCCATGGCGATGCCGATGTCGGCCGTCTTCAGGGCAGGTGCGTCGTTCACGCCGTCGCCGGTCATGGCGACCACGTGGCCCCTGTCCTGAAGGGCGTCCACCAGTCGCAGCTTCTGTTCCGGGGTGACGCGGGCGAACACGGCCGTGTCTTCGATGCGGGCGGACAGGGCTTCGTCGCCCAGGCTCTCGATCTCCGCGCCGGCCACGGAACCCGCCGGCGCCGCGGGATTGGCCACCCCCGCCAGGATTCCCAGGCGCGCGGCGATGGAGCACGCCGTGGTCAGATGGTCACCGGTTATCATTTTGACCGCTATGCCGGCCCTCTGGCACGCCTTCACCGCCGCAAGGGCCTCGGGCCGCGGCGGATCTATCATGCCCTGGAGCCCGAGGAAGGTCATGCCGGTAAGGGCGCCCCGCGACAGGCCTTCGCCGCCGGTATCCTTTTTCGCAAAGGCGATGACCCTGAGGCCCCGCTCCGCCATCGATTCGGCTTCCTTTGTAACCCTGCCGGAATCAAGAGGCATCCCCGAGCCGTCTGCTGCCATCGCATCGCCGCAGAAGCCGAGGACCACCTCGATGGCTCCCTTGGCGTAGATCGGCGAGCCGCTGCCGGTGCCGTGGAGGGTGGCCATGAACTGGTTCTGCGACTCGAAGGGTATGATGTCCATCCGCGGCATTGACTTCTTCAAAGCGTCGCTATCGACGCCGCCCTTGACCGCCGCCGTGATGAGGGCTATCTCCGTCGGATCGCCGTGGACGGTCCACTCGCCGCCGTCTGACCTTCTCAGATCGCTGTCGTTGCAGAGCAGCCCCGCGGTCAGGCATTCCCGGAGGGCCGTGTCCGCGGCAATATCGGCGGTGGAGCCGCCGCGGAGTATCGAACCATCAGGCCTGTATCCCGTGCCGGTCACTTCGTAAAGCGGCCCGCCGGCGTAAACGGCCTGCACCGTCATCTGGTTCTGCGTGAGTGTGCCGGTCTTATCGGAGCAGATGACGGTCGTGCTTCCCAGGGTCTCGACCGCCGGGAGGCGCCGTATCACCGCCTGACGCCGCGCCATGCGGGAAACCCCGATGGCAAGGGTAATGGTCAGCGCGGCGGGCAGACCTTCGGGAATGGCGCCCACCGCAAGGGCCACGGCGGACATGAACATGTCGATGGCCGGCTCCCCGCGCCACACGCCGACGCCGAAGGTCGCACCGCCCAGGACCAGGATAAGGTAGAGGAGCAGCCTGCTGAAGCGGGCCATTTTTTTCGTCAGCGGCGTCTGGAGGTCCGGC
>CAZZHU010000045.1:14131-17678 GCA_964654045.1 uncultured Leptospirales bacterium | reverse complement strand
GATATGGCGCCGAGTTCGGTTTTGTTGCCTGTGGCCGTGACGATGCCCTCCGCCTGGCCGTAGGTGACAAGGGAAGACGCGTAGGCCATGTTGCGGCGGTCGGCAAGGGTCGTATCGGCCGGCAGAAGATCAGATACTTTCTCAACAGGCAGCGATTCGCCGGTCAGGGCCGACTCATCGGTCCGGAGCTCCTTAACGGAAAAGAGGCGCATGTCGGCCGGAACCTTGTCGCCCGATTGGAGAAAAACGATGTCCCCGGGTACGACCTCCGACGAGTCCACGCGCTCGCGCTTGCCGGCGCGCAGGACCGTCGCCTCGGTCCTGACCGTTCCCGCCAGGGCTTCTATGGCTGATACGGCCTTCGCTTCCTGGAAAAAACCTATAAGGGCATTGACCAGGACCACGCCGAAGATGACGCCTGAGTCGACCCATTCTCCCAGCACGGCGGTGACGATGCCGGCGGCGATGAGAATATAGACCAGGGGCTGATGGAACTGCAGGAGGAAGCGGAGAAGGGGCCCCTTTCCCTTTTTCTGGGTGATGGCATTAGGGCCGAAATGCTCCAGCCTGCGTTTGTGTTCGTGCGCATCAATACCGCGGGTGGTATCGGTTCCGAGAAGGCTGGCGGCCTCCGAACTGTCAATCTGGTGCCAGTGCTTGCCAACGATCGATTCCATCTGATGCTCCTTGTATGCTTGATAATTTGTTATATGATGTAAGCATCATCGGGAAATGCAAGAATAATTCACCGGATATCATTATCGTGCGGATTTGACACGCACATGGCACGCCATATCCCCCAAATATTTCTTTGATAAAATTTAAAAATAATTGAATTTTTTACAAGGTTAAAAAATTAGTGTATTGATGAATAAAATTGATGGAGGATTGGCGATATGTTCATGGTCAGTAAAAGCGGAGAAAAAATGGCTGATTTGCTGAAAAAGGCCCTGGATAAGGGCGAACTCTGTCCAGATGATTATCATAATATATTGCATGAGGCCGCAAAAGACGGTAAAACCGATAAGCATGAGGAGAGGCTCCTTAAAGCCATGCAGGAGCTAATCGAGAATAAGATCCTGGTACGGGTATCATCCTGTGAAGAATGCGGCATGCACAAAAAATAATTTGCCGTAGATAATCTGATGCTTGCAATAAGGGGGGCTGGTCAATATCTATGGCCAGCCCTTTGTATGTTAAGTGTTCAGGAATTTGCTCTCATATCAGGTTCGGCCAGAGCCACCCAACCGATATTATCTGAACTGGATTCCGGATATTTCTACCAGGAAAAGCATACCGGGGGGAAATCGACGCAGATGATTTCAAAGCGGACTGGATCACTGAAGTGTATTGTAAACATCACCCGGAACTGCTGGCGGCAGCTGAGGCATGCATATTCATCCAGAATGGTGACGTTCTTCCAGGGGATCCCGGTCGGCGGCAGGAAGATGTCGATTGTGCCGGTGATGTCATTCAGAGAGGAACAGGCGGGGCAGGGGGGAGCGATTGCACTCGTGTCATTGTTCAGGCTTTTTCCCGAAAAACGGAACTCGCCGCACCGGCATAGTACGGACTGTATATAAAAAAACACCCACCAGACCGAATATGTAGGCTCCCTTCCCTGCCGTATATCCCTGACATGGACAATGAGATCTTCAAGCATATCGATGTCGGACTTCAGCTTGGTTTCGTTTTTCCCCCTGAGATGGTCCCTGAACGCTGCAACGCGTTCAATAACATCATCGAGATGCCTGAGAAATTCATCGTGATGTCTCTCGCGGGCGGTTTGGAGCCGAGCTTCCGCGATTATTTTCATCTTGTCAAGGCTGTCGTTATACACACGGAGTCTGTCGACTTCAGAATCACCGAGATGTCCCCGTTCATCGGCGAATTCCAGGCCCGAGATTTCGTTGGAAAAATTCTGTATTTTTTCGGACAAAAAATAGATATTAAATAAAATAGATCGGAAATCCAAGGAGCCGTCCCCCGTGCAGCCGCATCGTTCAGGTCATCTTCCGGATCACTATCCGGGATATTTCCCGGGTTCCCTTCGCATGATACGGGGCGCGGGGAAGGGGAGATGAAGCGATGCTTTCATGGATTATCACTAAATCATTGCCGTTGATGTTCAAGGATAAAATTTTTCTTATGCCTCGTCAAGTAGTTTTACCTATATAAATATAACATATAACGATGATGCCTGGATTTGAATTTCCATTTTACTTGACACCGGCTATTTTTATAGTTATAAAGTAACTATAAGGAGCATAGTATTATGGAAATTGAAGTCAACGAGTATGACGAAGTTATTGCCGTCACCGTTACGGGTGACATTGATATTTATGCGAGCAAGGATTTCAAGAATACAATATTTGAAATCAGCCAAACCCGGGATAAGAATATAGATATTGATTTCTCACGGGTGGATTTTATGGATTCCGCCGGCCTAGGCGTTCTGATAAGCCTGTATAAAATTCAGAAAGCAAGGGGCAAAAAGCTGATTATCAGCAATGCAAATACGGATGTAATTAACTTTATTAAATTATCCAACCTGTCAAATCTACTCGAGGTGTGAGGCCTGCCATCCGGAAGGCAAGGCGGGCACGTTCCTGCTCCCGCACCAGGTCGGGGCAACCGTGCGCTGCAAGGGCCGATAGTTGTCGGGAAAATCAACTAAGGCAGGTTCTCACCTGCCTTACTCGATTCAACCCATTGCACAATAGTTTTTCTATCAATATTCCGGCGGCAGCTGGGTGACCTGCGCGAAGGTGAAGACCGGCCCATCCTTGCATACGAAGTACTTGCCCACGTTGCAGCGGCCGCACTTGCCGATGCCGCATTTCATCCTGTTCTCCAGGGTGGTGAAGATGTTATCCGGAGAGAAGCCGAGCTTGGACAGGACCGGCATGGTGAGCTTGATCATGATCGGGGGTCCGCACAGGAGCGCGATGGTGTTCGCGCTGGACGGCGCCGCTTTTTCGAGGACCGTCGGGACGAAGCCGACTTCGCCCTTCCATTCCTTGGTTTCCCCTCCGGGATCGACCGTGGTGATGAGCTTCACGTCTCCGCGCTTTCCCCACTCCTCGAGCTCGTGCTTGTATACCAGGTCGTTGACCGAGCGGGCGCCGTATACGATGGTGACGTCCTTGAAGTTGTCGCGCAGGTCCAGGGCGTTCCAGATGACGCAGCGGAGGGGCGGCAGCGCGATACCGCCGGTGATGAAGAGAAGGCTCTTGCCCTTCCACTGATCGATGGGGAAGGTGTTGCCGTAGGGACCGCGGAACCCGATGGTGTCGCCCACTTCACGCGACGCAAGGGCCTTGGTGACCCGGCCCATCTTCCTGAAAGTGCATTCGATGTATCCTTCCCGGGTGGGAGACGATGCGATGCAGAAGGTGCTCTCGCCTTCGCCGAACACGGAGTATTCCCCGAACTGGCCGGCCTTGAACTTGAAGTTTTTCCCTTCGTCCTCGTTGATGAATTCGAGGCGGAAGGTCTTGACGTCCGGCGTTTCATCTATGACGGCGGCTATCCGCATGAGATAGGG
>CAZZHU010000045.1:0-14121 GCA_964654045.1 uncultured Leptospirales bacterium | reverse complement strand
ACTGGGCCTCAAGTATGTCTTTGATGTGTTGCAGAATGTTCATGTCCACCGGGCAGGCCCGCGAGCACCTGCCGCATCCGACGCAGCCGGTGACCTGGAGCTGGTCGGGCTGGTAGGAGAATTTATGCATGATCCTCTGGCGCCACCGCTGGCTCTGTACCTCCCGGGGGTTGTGTCCCGAGGTGTGCAGCGTGAACTGCCCGAAGCCGCAGGAGTCCCAGCAGCGGAAGCGGATCCCCCTGCTGCCGTCTGTTTCGTCCTGTATGTCGAAGCAGGTGCAGGCGGGGCACACATAACTGCAGGTCCCGCACCCGATACAGCGGAGCGACTGGGCTATCCAGACTTCACCGTCGAAAACGCCGGGGAGTTTCTTCTCAAGCGCCTTAACGTCGAACTGGACCTTCACGTCGGCCAGGTGCTTGCCCTTGTCCTCGCTTCCGGCCGCTGTGAACAGTTCCGGCGCCGCGGAAACCAGCGCCTTTCCTTTTTCAGTTATAATTTCAGCTAGGTAGTTGCCGCCGTCGATTTCGGTAAGCAGTATATCGCTCCCCTCCGTGTCTCCCGGCGAGCCGTTAACGGACGTGCAGAAGCAATAATCGTCGCACTTCGAGCAGCTGATCCCTACGATGGTGGTGCTGTCGTTTTTTAATTTATACAGAGCGTCATTATAGTCCTTCAGGTATACGGCGTTCAGCACCGCAAGGCTCCGGGCATCGCAGGGACGGACGCCGAAGATCACCGCCGGTGCCGGCGCGTCCGGCGACTTTTCCATGGTTACGGTGCCCTGGCCGGTCGTGAACCGCATCATTTCCTCACACCGCGGCAGCACGACATCCTTGGCGGACAGGGTCGTCTGCACGTAGTCCGACGCCATGGCCGCGGCTGAATCGACCTCCTGGAAGAGTATCTTTCCGCCTTTGTCGACGGGTGCGATGAGGCGCTTTCCGCCGGATTTCAGCTTCTTGAACAGCTCGTCAAGGGAGCTTTTCTTCAGTATTTTTTTATCTGTCATGGCCTTCTACCTGATGAATTCTTCTTTATCGTTCGGTTTAAACGCGGCGAGGGCGTATTCCTCTTCCTGGCCGAAGTTGACGGCGATGTCCGCGATGATTCTCTGGTTCAGCAGCCTGAGGGGGATCTTGACCGGGCACGCCCGCGTGCATTCCCCGCAGTTGACGCAGCGCCCGGCGAGGTGCATTGCCCGCATGATGTGCCATTCGACGTTTCCGAGCTCGTGCGAGGGAACGCTGATCCACTGGGGCTGGTTCACCTCAACGGTGCAGCGGGCGCAGTAGCACATGGGGCAGCTCGCCCGGCAGGCGTAGCACTTGATGCAGTTCGACAGCTCCCCGAGCCAGAACTGCCAGCGCTCCTCGCGCGTCATCCTGTCAAGCTTGTCGACCTCGGCCTGCTCCTCGGCGGTGAGGACCAGGGGGTTCTTCGCCACGTATTCCCTGATCGATTTGAGGTCAGGCAGGTCGAGCAGTTCGTTGCCGTCGGAAATGCCGATCACGGCGATGTCGTAGTCCTTGAACTGCTCTTCGTAAGCAAGCTGATTGATCGAGCGGAGCACGTGCATCCGCGCCACGACCGCCGGCTTGCCGATGGCCCGCACCTCGTGCTTGGTGAGGTATACCGCGAGGTTCTGGACGCACCGTTCGTCCATGATCAGCCGGTCGGCTTCTTCCGGTTTCTGTATGAAAAGGGCGCGTACCCTCTTGTCGGTACCTTCTCCGTATCCGATGACCAGCTTGACGGCGCCGCTGGAAAGCAGCTCTTTCGCCTTCTGTCTGATTTTATCCTGCATTTTCACTCCTCCAGCTCGCGCGGATCGGGGCGAGGTTCTTGTATTCATCATAGGGGCCGAGTGCCTTGAATTCCTTCACCGCGTTGTTGACGACTTCCGCCCACTTCGCTCCCTCTGCGGCCGATACCCACGAGAAGATGATCCTCCGGGTGTCGATGCCCATGAAATTAAGGAGGGACCGGTACACGATCCACCGCCGCCGGGCATGGAAGTTGCCCGAGGTGTAGTGGCAGTCGTTGGGGTGGCACCCGGACACGATGACACCGTCGGTGCCTTTCGCGAAGGCCTTCATCAGCAGCATGAAGTCGATCCTTCCCGTGCACGGGAGGCGGATAATCCTGACGTTGGAGGCGTGCTTGATGCGGCTCGTACCGGTCAGGTCGGCGCCCGTGTAGGTGCACCAGTTGCAGACAAACGCTATGACTTTCGGTTCAAAATCGGCCATGGTAGTACTCCGTTCATTGATTCTTTAACGAATCCCCCCTCCCTTGCATCCTCACCCCCTCGGTCCTCCTCTCCAATAAATGGCGAGGGGGAGGGTGAAGGATGCACCCCTCTCCTTTTCAAGGAGAGGGGCAGGGGTGAGGTCTTATAATGCCATCAGTTCCGCGAATATCTGCTCGTTCGAAAAGCCCTGCAGGTCTATCGCCTTCACGCGGCAGAGGGCGACGCAGGTGCCGCAGCCCTGGCAGAGGCCCGGGTTGACCTTCGCGGCGCGCTTGACGACCTTGCCGTCCCTGTTCTTGATCTCTTCCATTTCAATCGCCTGGTACGGGCACGCGGGCACGCACAGGGCGCAGCCGGTGCAGGTCGAGAAGAGCGGCGGAGCGGTGCGGTTCACGACCGCGATGATCGGCTCCCGGGTAAGCTCGTCCTGGGAGAAGAGGGCGGCCACCTTGCTCGCCGCGCCCGACGACTGCGCGACGGTCTCGGGAATGTCCCGCGGCGCCTGGCAGGCCCCGGTCAGGAAGATGCCCGCTGTGTTCGTCTCCACCGGGCGGAGCTTCGGGTGGGCCTCGGCGAAGAAGTGGTACGGGTCATAGCTCACATGCAGCTTCTGGGCCAGTTCCTCGGCTCCGTCGTTGGCGACGCCGGCAGTGGCCAGGACCACCATGTCAGCCTTTATCTCGACCGTTTTGTGGCCGAGGAGCGTGTCGGCGCCCTTGACAACGAGCTTGCCGTCCTCCTCGTATATCGTGGACACCCGCCCGCGGATGTATTTCACGTCGTCTTCCTCGATGGCGCGGCGCACGAACTCATCGTACATCTTGCCTCCTGACCGTATGTCCATGTAGAAGACGTAGGCGTTGCCGTGGTGGACCTTGTGCTTGTACAGCATGGCGTGCTTTGCCGTGTACATGCAGCAGATCTTCGAGCAGTAGGGAAGCCCCTTGGCCTCGTCCCGCGAACCGGCGCAGGCAACGAACACGATGGTTTCCGGCTCTTTCCCGTCGGACGGCCGCTTCATCGCCCCCGAGGTCGGGCCGGAAGCTGACGCGATGCGCTCAAACTGCAGGCCGTTGATCACGTCCCTGTATTTGCCGTACCCGTATTCGGGGAAGTAGTCGGTGCCGAGGACGTTGAAGCCGGTGGCGATGACTATCGCTCCTACATCGATATCGAGTATCTGGTCTTCCTGGTCGTAGCGTATAGCCTTGGTGGGGCATACCTTTTCGCACACCTTGCATTTCCCCTTCAGGAAAAAGGTGCACTGGGTCTTGTCTATGACGGGCTTGTTCGGCACGGCCTGGGGGAACGGGACGTAGATGGCCGTCCGGTTGCCCAGTCCCTCGTTGAACTCGCTCGGGATCTTCTTCGTGGGGCATTTTGTCGTGCAGAGGGCGCAGCCGGTGCAGAGCTTCTCGTCGATGCAGCGCGCCTTCTTGCGTATTTTCACTTTAAAGTTGCCGATGAAGCCTTCCAGGCCCTCAACCTCCGAGTAGGTGTGCAGGGTGATGTTCGGGTGCTGGGCCACCTCGACCATCCGCGGCGTCAGGATGCACTGGGAGCAGTCCAGCGTCGGGAAGGTCTCGGAGAGCTGCGACATGTGGCCGCCGATCGACGGCGAGCGCTCCACCATGACCACCTTGTGGCCGGCGTTGGCGATGTCAAGGGCCGCCTGGATGCCGGCGATGCCGCCGCCTATCACGAGGGCGGTCTTGGTGACCGGCACCTTGATGGAATAGAGGGGCTGGTTCTTCTTTACTTTTTCCACCATTTTCCGCACCAGGTCAATGGCCTTCGCGGTCGTGGTGTCATTCTTTTCGTGTACCCAGGAACAGTGCTCCCGGAGGTTGGCCATTTCGCACAAAAACGGGTTCAGGCCGGCTTCAGCGCAGGCCCGCCGGAAGGTGGGCTCGTGCATGTGCGGGGAGCAGGCGCTCACGACGACACCGTCGAGCTTCTTCTCCTTGATTGCGTCCTTGATCATGTTCTGGCCCGGGTCCGAGCACATGTATTTATAATCGACGCTGTGGATGACGCCGGGCACGTGGGAGATGGTCTCCGCGACCTTGGGGCAGTCCACCGTCCCGCCTATATTTTCACCGCAATGGCATATAAAAACACCTATACGTGACATTTATGCTTCCTCCGTCTGCTCTGATTGCGCGGCCGGCGCCGTTTTTACGGCAGCCGCCGGGACTTTGACCTCGACCTTCGTCTTTTCAGGGAACTTGACTTTTACGATGTGACGCTGCAGTCCCAGCTCTTTTTCCTTGAGTCCCATGGCCAGGCCTATGGCCTGGGTGATATATATGACCGGTATGGTAAACTTTTGTCCGGCGGCCTTGTTGATGAAACTCCGACGCATGTCCAGGTTGGAGTGGCACATCGGGCAGGCCACGACGAGCGCCTCGGCGCCGGCCCGGCGCGCGTCGTGTCGCCGCCGCCGGCGCGACGACGATCGTCTGCGCGCCTTTTTTCACCGCGTTGCCGATGATTTTGCTCGACAGCTTGCCGACCAGGATGGTCTTCGATATGGAGTGGCCGGCGCCGCAGCACTCGACCTTGAAGTCCCAGTCAAGGGCTTTTGCCCCGATCATTTCAACGAGGTTGTCCATGGTACGCGGGTCTTCGGTCCGGTCAAAATTCACGACCTTGGGCGGCCTGACCAGAAGGCAGCCGTAATAGCAGGCAACGTCCTTGTCGAAGGGGGCCTTGACCTTGTCCTTGAAGGCGTCCGCATGGCATTCGAGGAACTCCAGTATGTTCAGGGGCTTCACCGTGCCCTTGTACTCCATCCCGATTATTTCGTTGATGCGCGCGCGCAGCAGATCGTTTTCAGCGAGATCATGCCGTGCGGTCATGAGACGGCTGTAGCAGGCGGCGCAGGGAACCAGCATCTCCTCCATTCCAAGGGTCTCGGCAAGAGCGAGGATCCGCAGCGCCAGCGACAGCTCATGGTTGAGGGAATGAGCGGATGACGCGCCGCAGCAGTTCCAGTCGGGGACCTGGACGAGCTCGAAGCCCATCGGTCCCGCGATGGCGCGCAGCGATTCATCATATTCCCGCGAAGATCCAAGGAGGGAACAGCCCGGATAGTATGCGATCTTAATCATTTGGCCGCCTCCGTGCGGGGGGAGCCCGCTTTTTTAAAGATTTGTGACATGTTTTTCCTGTTCTTGATCAGGTGGGGGAAGAGTTTCAGTTTCCCCTTCAGGTAGAGCTTCGGGGCCATGAGGACGTCCTGGAGCATGTGCCATGAACGCGCCTTGTAGCCGGCTATCAGGCCCACCTCGTACAGCCTTCCGACGTAATGTATGGAGTCGAGAAATGTCTTATGCAGTGAAACGAAGTCTTTCGCGCGGGGATTGATTTTTTTGAGACGCACGGATTCGGATCGGATAAAATCCATCATCTTGGGGATATCAACCTCCTGGGGACATCGGGTATAGCACATTTCGCAGGTAAGGCAGACCCAGGGCGAATAGGCCTTGAGCACCTTGTCTTCGAAACCGTCAAGGTTGACCTGGAGGAGCCTCAGGATGTGGCTCGGCGTGTAATCCATCTCCTCCGCCATGGGGCAGCCGGCCGTGCATTTGCCGCACTGGTAACAGCGGGTGGCGGCGACGCCGGTGGCCTGTTTAAGCCTTCCGGCCAGTGTATGATTATCATGTCCGTGAGTTGTAGCGCTCATGTACGTCTCCACTATAGTTAGGTGTGCTGAACATTTATAATTGTTACAAATGCCAGAGCTATATGACGGCAGCTTATCTATCTAAAAGAACAATACAATTCGAAGCTATAAAGAACGCTAATGTTAACTTCCGTGGATCGGCTTGGGCAAAACAGCTATTCACGGTAGCAGATTATGTAAAACAGCAGCTTGTTGCAATTCAATGACCTTATTAAACGCTAAAAAGGGGTGTATTTTTTGTCAATGAAGAAAAATGTTTTTTTCGGCGATATGGCGCACTCTATTGAAAAATTAATCCCCCGGGCCGCACGCCGCCACCCTGAACAGCGCTTTTGCCTCATTGATGAAGTCGTGCCCTTCCGCCTGCGCCGCCGGGGCCCGGTGAAGCATGAACAGGGCCGCTATGCCGGCCAGTATGGCTTCCGTATGATGCCTGGTTGTCATGATCGGATGTCCTGGAATATATTATTTTTAATGTCACGGCCCAATCGCGCTCTGTCAATGTATTTCTCGATCCATGCCGCATAAAAATTGATTTACCGGCTTCCCTGGCGATGATATACTGCCGGCGGCATAACAGGGATCGGCGCCATGTGTCGCCGTTTTCCGGAACGGTTATTGAGAAAAACCAGGTGTTGTACGGATTCACTTCGTGCCAGCGGTCCTGGAAATCCCATGGATGGAGCTTTTCGGGACACAATAAAAAGCAGGGGAGGTTGACCATGAACGTCAGGCAGATACTTTCCTCTATCGGCGCCCTCATCGGAGTCTATGGAATCGCCTCAAGCGTATTATATTTTATCGGATATAATATACGTCTTCTTGCCTGGGTGGACGGGTGGGGTATGGCCACGGGCTGGATTATCCGTATCGTCCTCGTCGTCGCGGGAACGGTCCTGTATATTTACGGAAGAAATCCGGAATGACGTCGCCGTTGCTTTGCCGCCGGCGGCCGTGATCATCGGATAAGAAAGCGCGGTTTCTTATCCGCGCTTTCCTGTGTTCCGGGGATATGGCATCCGCCGTCTTTTATTTCGCCGGCTTCTTTCTGCGCGCGTTGCCTGCGGCCGTGTCGGGGATGATGATTTCCTTCAGGCGAGGCAGGAAGATGAAGCCCAGGGTGTTTTTAACCCATTCCCGGTATTCCTTCCCGTCGGGGTCCATGCCCTGGATCTGTGCTATGCAGGTGTTGGAGCCGAGGTAGGAAATGCACAGGAAGTTGAAGCTGTTCATAAACATGCTTATTTCCGATTCCGGGCCCGCGGGCGATATCTTTTCCACGAAGATTTTCCGTATCGTATCGATAAGCTGGGGAAACCGCTGATACCCGGGGATAAGGGATATGTTGTCGGCCTGCGTCAGGTTCAGCGCGAGTATCCGCAGCGGTTCAGGATTTCTGCTGTTGTAGTCGATCATCCGGTCGATGTGTATCATCAGGCCTTCCGATATGCTCGGCGCTTTCGCTACCTCGTCAAGCCATTCCGTCACGTACAGGGCGAATTCATCGCACAGGTTCTGCACGATGGTCTCAAAGAGGACCGCCTTGTTCGGGAAATAATAATTGATCAGGGGATGCTCGATGCGCGCTTCTTTCCCTATCATGCGCATGCTGGCGGTATGATAGGGGTGCTCGGAGAAAACCTTGCGCGCCGCCCGCACTATATTTTCCCTGGTGCGAATGCTTTTTTTATCTTTCGATGCCGGCTGGGGCTTTTTTGTGTTCATGGTGAAATATATTTATGATCGCCTTTTTTTTGTCAAGTAAAGCATCTCCATGATTGATGATCCGTCCTGAATAATGACACGATGTTGTATCTGATGAATGATAGTGAATCTTATCATCTCAATAAGTATTGGGAAGTAAAAAATTAACAATTGTTAAATATTATTTGACCTGATATCACAGGAAAGCAAACATCGAGATTGTTTGTAAGCGTTTTTCCGGCAATTCCTGTTTCAGGCCGCTGCCGCGGTATCCTCCGGATGGAATCCTCAATGGCCCGCTGACAGCTGTCCCGGATCGTCATGACGGCAGGCTGCCGCCGGCGGCATTGTCTTTGTGCTTAACAACGAGATATACGATCATGGCGGCTCCCATCGTGATGGAAAGGTCCGCGAAGTTCAATATCCCGGACCTGATCCCCCCTATGCCGACATTGATGAAATCAACGACGTATTCATTGAAGAGCCTGTCGGCTATGTTGCTCAGGCCCCCGCCGATTATGCAGCACAGGGCAAAGGTATACGAGGATGACAGCTCCCTGCTGACTGCCAGGTAATACATCATCAGGAATAAAAAGATAAGGGGGAGGATTGACAGTAAAATCAGGCGAAACGGTTTCGGCAGGGAAGAGAACAAGCTTAAAAATCCGCCTTTATTCTCGGCGTAATGGAGTATGAAAAAGCTGTCGATGACCTGGATCGTCGCAGCCCTGGGCAGGTGTTTCTTTGCCAGGTATTTCGTGGACTGGTCGCAGCCGATGTTGATGGATATGATGACGGCGATTACCAGGATCCGGAGCACGGGTTTTTTCATGGGAAACTCCTTGCATTGATCTTGAGGAAGAATATATTTTTTAGAAAAACAAAATGAACATTAGTTACTGCCTGTCCGGTCACGCACCCTGTTCAGGAAAATGCCCCGCCAGGTCTTCAAGGGTGTCCCTTGACCGGATCAACACATCCTCCCCGCCGGCGGTAATAAGCACCTCGGCGGGCCGCAGGCGGCAGTTGTAATTAGACGACATCACCATGCCGTACGCCCCGGCGTCCAGGACCCCGAGAATGTCGCCTTCCAGTAACGGCGGCAGCATCCGGTCCTTGGCAATGATATCGCCTGTTTCGCAGATGTTCCCGACAATCGTTACCGGCACCTTCGCTTTTTGCGCGCGCGGCTCGGCGGCGTAAACCTCCATGTCGTGGTGGGCGTCATACATGGCCCGCCGTATGAGGACATTGAAGCCGATATCCGTCCCCGCGTAGGTCCTGCCCCCGCTGGTTTTCATGGCATGGACCCGGCCGAGGAGCACCCCGCATTCGGCCACGGTGTAGCGGCCGGGCTCTATTTTTATCTTTATCCGCCTCCCTGTTTTCCGCGTCCATTCTTCCACCACTTCCCGCAGGCGCGCGCCGAACAGGGACAGGTCAAGCCTCTTTTCGCCGTCCTCCTTGTGATAGGGGATGCCGAAGCCCCCGCCGAAATCGACGAAGTCGATCCCCGGAAAGTCCTCCGCGAAGGAAAGGAGGAACTTCGCCGCTTCGAGGTATTCGTCGCCGGACATGAAGAGGGATCCGATGTGCTGGTTCAGGCCCGCGAGGCGCAGGTCGTGCCGCGCCAGGGACGCGTGAAGCTCGCCGGCGAAGCGCGGGTCAACGCCGAACTTGGTGCCGGCCCCGGCCGTTACGACCTTCTCGTGATGACCCGCGCCGATGCCCGGGTTTATCCGCACCGCCACCCTGCCGCCGCGGTTCAGCCGTCCGTGGCGCTCCAGCTGGGAAATCGAATCAACGCTTACCAGGATGCCGGAGTCGACGGCGTAGCGGATCTCCTCGTCGGAGACGTTGTTGCAGATGAAGAGGATGTCCCCCGGTTTGAATCCGGCCCTGCGCTCCAGGAATATTTCGCCCGGCGACATCGCGTCAACTGAAAGGCCCTCCTCGCGGATGATCCGGAGTATGCTCAGGTTGGTGTTCGCCTTGGCTGAATAGTTCACGCCGAAATCGGGGTAGTCTATCAGCCGCATCAGCTCCCTGCAGCGCCCCCTGAGGATATTTTCGCTATACACGTACAGGGGGCTCCCGTATTTTTCCACCAGGGATTGCGGGGACTCGTTCCCGAAGAAGGCCTGCTCACGGGTCCATATTTCATGGATATATGCGAAATTGTTCTTTTTCATCGGCGGCCGCCAGGGTATTCTTGATTCGCCTCTGTTCCTGATGGAAGTGGAACCTACAGGAGACCGGTATCCATGGCAAGAAGAAAAAGATCCGCCCTGTTGACTATTGCCTGATTCTTTACTATATAATTAGTATGACAGGGAGGTAATTGCATGGATGTAAAAGAAGCCATTCAGACAAGGCGTGCCTACCGCGCCCTTGAAGCGGTGGAAATAACTGATTATATCATCCAGGAGCTGGCCACGGCTGCGCAGCTCACCGCCTCATGCTTTAACAACCAGCCGTGGCGCTTCGTTTTCGCCCGGTCGAAGGAGGCCCTGGCGAAAATGCACGGCTGCATGAACAAGGGCAACGAGTGGACCTTCAGGGCCTCGCTGATCATCGCGGCCTTCGCGAGAAGGGAAAACGACTGCCTCATCAAGGAGAGGGAATACTATCTCTTTGACCTGGGCCAGGCGGTATCGTCCATGATACTGCGTGCCACCGAGCTGGAGCTGGTGGCCCATCCCATCGCCGGGTTCAGCCCGGAGAAGGTCCGGCAGGCGTTCAATATCCCGGACGATTACATGGTAATTACCCTGGTCAACGTGGGGAAGAAATCGGACGACACGTCTTCTCTCACGGAATGGCAGCTGAACAGCGAGCCGCAGCGGCCGCTGCGGCTCCCGCTGGAAAACATCTTCAGCATCGACGCCTTCGATGAAAAACTGAACGTGAAGGCGGAGCGCTGATTCAGAACGTTTTCCGCAGCACCAGGCTATGGTAATCGGTCTGAAAACCGAATTCACGCAGGAGACCGCAGTACCCGCTTTGCAGCGCAGGCGCGCCGTTTATGTCCTCCACGATTACTTTTTTCATCGGGTTGAAATCCCGGGAGACAAGGACCTTGAAAAAATCCAGGGCCTCGCCCAGGCGGGGATGGCCGGGCGGCACGTGGACGCGGAGCTCCTTCCCGCTTTTCAGGGACTCCAGCATGATCCGTTTTCCCATGAAGACGACATGGTTTGACGGCACGCGGCGCGGGAGCGCGCCCTTCAGGCATTCGAGGCCGATGCCGCACAGGGAGGCCGGGTCCCTGGCGTTCATCCAGAATATGCGTTCTTCATCAAGGCCCCCGCGGAGGAGGCGGAATGCCTCGAAGGAGATGAACTGCACGCCGGGGACTCCCTCGAAAAAATATCCGCTCATGATCTCGCCGGAAAGTTCCATGAGCCGGAGGACCGGGAACATTTTTTTCCAGCGCATCGGGGCCGGTTCGTTGTCGAGAAGCTCGCGGAAGAGGATGCCATAGCGGTCGAAGAGCACCCGGGCCCGCTCCTTTTCCAGTTCCTGCCGGTCAATCCTGTCGGGCTCCGCGGGCGGGGCTTCCAGTATCCGCCAGCTCCCCTGCACGGGCCGGGTGGCGGCCCACCTGTTCATCCCCGACCGCCGGCTTCCGGGCCGCGCGGACCTTTCACTGTCCGGTCCCAGCGGCTCAAAATCATTTAGAATGCCTTTCCGCAGCGTTTCCATCGAGTCGTTGACAACCGCCGATTTCCACGCGAGCTCCCAGAGCCGTATCGCCGCCTCTTCGGTGCTTACCCCCGCGTGACGGGCGAGGTCGAAGAGGCTGTATCGTCCCCGCGGGTCCGGGAACAGGAGTTTCGTCTTATCGGCATCCATCGCGCGGGTCTCGATGAGAATTGGGGCTTCGGAATCCAGCGCAAAGGTGACCGCTTCCTTCCCCGCGCCGATCCAGATCAGCGGGCTGGAATGGAGCAGGGAGTCGAGCCAGGCCTGCCGGTAATTCTCCATGCGCGCCGGAAGGATCGCCTCCTCCCAGAGGCGCGCCGGCGCCGCGTACCCGAAGAGCTTCTCGAACCGCTCCTGTAAATCATCCATGGTTTCCCCGCGGCGCGCGATTCCCTGGTGCGAGGCGAGGAAGAGCTGGAGATACTCCGGGGCCAGGGCCGTGAACGGGGGCTGGCGGTCCAGGCGCGCCATCCTGAGGAGGCGCTCCAGGTTGTCGGTGAAACAGGCTTCCCCGGTTTCGCTCTTTTCCAGTATGATGTCCACGATCACGCGGCGCTCCTCCGCGAGCTGTTCCAGGAGGCCGTCCAGCTCTTCCGCGCCCATGCCGAGAGAGTGTTCTATCATGGATCGCCTGACGGGGCCGTAGTAGGAGAGCCACTGGGCGAGGAAGTCCGCTTTATCCAGCCCGCTTTCCCCGGCTCCGGGAGTCATCATGCCCGCCTCGTCTTTCATGTTGAAGAGCCTGCGGATCAGCGGCATGTTCTCAAGGGCCGCCATGTGCGTCACCGCGCTCCCGGGCAGCGTGGCGGCTGATATTTTAGCGGTAAAAGTATCCGGGAGCTCCGCCGGAAAATCCGCGGTGTCCCGCCGGCACGCGGCGACCAGGCGCTCCCACTCGTCCAGGGGAACGAGGAGCCGCTCCTTCAGCCAGTCGAGGAGCTCCGGGGGGGTTGCCGGCGCGTAGCCCGCCCTGACGCGCTGGAGCCTGCTTTCAAGCTCAACGGCGAGTCGTGCCGGAATGCGGGGCCGCAGCTGCGACGAATGGAGCACCTCGTCGAGGATCGACCGGCTCAGGCTGGACGGTCCGCGGCCCTCCGGCGTATCGTCCCCGTACATGTACCTGTTGGTCTGGCGCCATATCAGGCCTCCGCAGAAGGGCGAGGGCGCTTCGTTCATGACCTCGGTGAATTCGATGCGGCCCGACGCGGCCTCGTCGAGGACAACCTTCAGGCTGTCCAGGTCGAAGGCGTCCTGGAAGCATTCCCGCCATGTTTCCAGCAGGATGGGGAAGTCGGGATAGCGCGCTATGGTTTCCAGGAGCTTCCTTGAGCGGAGCCTGTTCAGCCAGAGGGGATACCGCCTGTTGAAGGTGGCGCGCGGGAGGAGCAGGGCCCGCGCCGCGTTTACCCTGAACCGGGCGCCGAAAAACCCGGAGCTTTCCAGGCGCTTCCGTAATAATTCCTCAAGGTTTTCCGGCGTGACCAGGCGCAGGGCCTCCATGACCGGAACCTCGTTCGGCAGGATGAGGAGGATATTGGCATCGCTTACATAAATCTCGAGGGGCGAATGATAGCGCTCCTCCCAGGCGGCGGCAAGCGCCATGCCGAAGGGGCGGTTCAGCCGTCCGCCCCAGAAGGTGTGGAGTACGGTTTCCCGGCTGTCCGATCTGCCGCTTCCGTCATGGTAATGTTCTATCACGACGCGGCCGCGGTGCGGAAGTTTTCCTCCCGAAGCGAGTTTCTGACGCAGCAGGAAATCAATCAGGGCGGTTGCCGCCTTTCCGTCCATCGAATGGCGCTCCCGGAGCCTCCTCCCGAACCCTTCCGGGTCCGCGAGCCCGTCGTCAGCCTCCTTTAAAAACGAGAGTATCTTTTCCGAATAATAAAAATCGCGGTCCCGCTCCTCCGCCTTCCAGAAGGGGAGCATCCCGGTACCGGACCGGAGCGGCACGACCTCCACGTCGTTATGCGTTATGTTCTGTATCCGCCACACCTGGGTCCCCAGGGTGAAGGTATCGCCGACGCTCCGCTCCCACACGAATTCCTCGTCCAGTTCGCCGATCTTCGCCCGGGTGTCCTGCACCCGCATGTCGAAGTAGCCCCGGTCCGGGATCGTGCCGCCGGAGGTGTAAATCAGGTAGGCCATGCCGGGCCGGGCCGTTACGGTGTTATCGATCCTGTCGATGGACACGCGCGGCGACAGCTCCTTGAGCCGGCTGTCGGCATAGCGGCCCGCGAGCATTTCCAGGACCAGGCCGTATGACTGCCGGGAGAGGCCGCGGTACGGGTGGCAGGTCTTTATGAAGGCGTACAGTTCGTCGATGTCCCATGCCCCGGCGGTCACCATCGACACGATAACCTGGGCCAGGATGTCGAGGGGGCACTCCACGGGACGGATCGGCTCGATTCCTCCTTCCGCGACGCAGGCTGCCATGACCGCGGCGGTGAGCAGGTCCATGCCGTGGGTGGGCATCAGCCTGCCGCGGCTCGTTTCCCCCACGCCGTGGCCGGCCCTGCCGATGCGCTGCAGGGACGAGGAGATGGAGAAGGGCGTCTGTATCAGGATGACCTCATCAAGCTCGCCGATATCGATGCCGAGCTCGAGGGAGCTGGTCGCCACGATGGCCCGCAGCTCGCCCCGCTTCATCCGCTCCTCCACCTCGAGCCTGATCTCCCTGGCTATGGAGCCATGGTGGGAATAGGCGATGATCTTCTCCTCTCCCTCGTTCAGGTAGCGCGCCATCTTTTCCGCCACCCTGCGGCTGTTG
>CAZZHU010000044.1:9440-27284 GCA_964654045.1 uncultured Leptospirales bacterium | reverse complement strand
TTCCTATCGTGCATAAAACTTGGCGTTAAAAAAGGGATATTTATAGAGGTTCCCTTATATTTTATCTCCGCATAATCGTTTATCCTATCAGAGACCGCCGACACATTCATTCAATGCCGGAAAAACGTGAAATATTGGTATTGACGAAAAAGCCCATATGTATTACATTTTGTAATACATATAAGTGGTGCGCCGATGATCTCTTTGCGATTAACCAACGATCTGGAAGAGCAATTGAATACGATATCGAAAACCGAAAAGGTCTCCAAGTCGGAGATCATTAAGAAAGCCCTTGCCCTGTATTTCGAGGATTATAAAAAAAAGCACGGCCCCTATGACCTGGGGAAAGATGTCTTCGGAAAATACGGCAGCGGAAAGGGCGACCTGTCGAAGGAGTATAAAAAACTGTTGAAAGGCAGGCTTCGTGAAAAGTATTCTCGCTGACGCCGGCCCCTTCATCGCCTTGTTCGACAGGGATGACGCCTACCATAGCCCCGTAGTATCGTTCCTGAGGCAATTCAGGGGGAACCTGGTGACAACCTGGCCTGTCATTACGGAGACGTCCCACATGCTGGGTTTTAACGTCAATGTCCAGAACGATTTTCTGGAATGGCTCACACGGGGCGCGGTGTCCATCGTAAACCTGGGAAATGAGCACCTGCGAAGAATCATCGAGCTGTCAAAAAAATACTCCGATGTTCCCATGGACCTGGCGGACTCGTCGCTGATCGTTGTCGCTGAACTGACCGGGATCCGAGATATCATCTCGATAGATTCCGATTACCGGATATATAAAACCGGGTCAGGAAAAAAATTGAATAATGTGCTGGCGGATTTCATGGAGAGATAATACGTTATTCTTTGGGTCGATCCATATTTCATCGCAATGAATGAAAATCCCGGAGCTCAACTCCGGAAAAAAAGCCCGCGACACATTATAGTGCGTAAAATTCGCCCTGCCACCAGTTATTTTTTATTTTTCCCCAACCTATCCGTTACCCTTTATGGGACGGGCGATTATGTTAATAATCAAAAGATATAAATTAATATAATTCTGCTTGACGATACTAACGAGAATCGGTATTATTGCTATGATCAAATCATTCCATTCAAAAGAAACTGAAAGGATCTGGAAAGGAGAGCCATCAAGGAAATTGCCCGCTGATATACAGATAAAGGCAAGGATAAAACTGAGGATGATCAATAATTCCATTTCTCTGAATGATTTGCGAATACCTCCGTCTAATCATCTTGAACTTCTCAGGGGCGATAGAAAAGGACGCTACAGCATCCGCATATATGATAAGTGGAGGATCTGTTTCATCTGGAATGAGGGGAATGCCTATCAAGTTGAAATTGTTGATTATCATTAATTGACGAGGGTTATAATGAAACGTTTGCCCAACATACATCCCGGTGAGATCCTGTGTGAAGAATTTCTCAAGCCGCTCCATATAACCGCGTACCGGCTTGCCAAGGAAACAAATATTCCGCAGACACGCATTTCCGAAATACTTAAAAAGAAGCGCAGGATAACGGCTGATACCGCGCTGAGGTTCAGCAAGTTTTTCGGAAATTCCCCCGCGTTCTGGCTGGGGCTGCAGAATGATTTTGACCTGGAAGAGGAGAAATATAAAATATCCGGGGAATTGGATAAGATACATCCTGTTTCTAAATTGCAGGCTTCGTAATTGTAATATGAAAACCTCCGGATCAATCCTCGATCAATGTTCCGCCATCAGCTTCGGATCTGTAGATATAGGCGCAGCCGAAGATTTCTACCGCCGCCTCAACGGCCCCATAATGGCGCTCTGCCGCTCCCTGCCTGAATCCATGCGGACGAAGGCGATGATGTTCCTCATGGAGTATGGCCGCATCGCCGTGGGGGAGGCCCTGGATTTCTTCAAGCACTATTACGCCCCGTCGTGGTCGGCCCTATACTGGACCGCCGCCGCGCCAGGCGCGGCCGGCACGGTCTCCGAACAAGACCTGGACGACGCCCTCCGCTGCCAGGCCATGGCCATGTTCCTCCATTCCTTTGACGACCACCTGGTCGACGGGGGCGTGGCCGCGTCCCATCTCACCCTGCTGCTCCGCTCCCAGGCGTGGCGCTTCATGATGGAATCCATCGGCCGCTTCTGTGAGGGCCTTGAAGGCGGGAGTGATATGGCCGCCGGCCTCATCAACGACTATTACGGCGCCATCACGGAGAAAGAGACCCCGAAGGACCTTGACGGGTACTGCGAGCTCTTCCGGAAGCAGATGGCCACCTGGGTGGTGATGCCGTCGCTCTGCGCCATGAAGTCCGGCAGGAGCGGAGAATTCACGGCCGCGCTCCGGTGCTCCTACGAGTCCTTTGGCATTGCCTGGCGGCTCCTTGATGACATCCAGGACCTGGAAGAAGACATGGCCGACGGCACCCATAGTGCCGTGTATGTGTGCCTTGACGATAAAGGCCGTGTCCTCTGGGACAAACGGGGTCAGAGTAAAGGGAAGGGCGCGGACAGAAGAGTTGAGCGGATCTACGCCATGGTCCGGGATGGAAAGATTATAGAGAGGATCGCGGCCCGGATCGTGGCGGAACTGGACAACGCGGCAACGCTCGCGGACACTATCGGACTGCGGGGCATCGGGGATGAGTACCGGGCCCTGGCCGGGCCGGTGCGGGAGTGGATTGACTGCTGCCGATAACTATCGGCAAATAGGATTGTCTCAGCCTCCAACCTCCCGGAGATGGCCTAAACCAGCTCGTATCGTATAAGTCCCCCTCCGGGGGATTTAGGGGGCCTTTTGAATCCCGGGTTTACAGATTCCGGGAAAATATTTTAATTATAATCCCGCTCATTCGTATATCCTTTAACATGCCGGATTTTATTCCGTATCATTTTCATGTTGACTTTACACATATAATTGTGTAAATTATTACACAAGGAGACACTCATGGCTACGAATCTGGCTATTGATGACAAGCTTATAATCCAGGCTCAGAAATTATGCGGCCTGAAAACAAAGAAGGATACGGTTACCCTTGCTCTCAAGGAACTGATTTCCAGGCGAAAGCAGGAAGAGATCCTCAGTCTATTCGGGTCGATAGATTACAGCCCCGATTATGACCACAAGAAGCACCGGAAGCGTGCATGAACGTCCTGGTCGATACTCCGGTATGGTCGGCGGCCCTTCGAAGAAACGCCAGTATTGACAGCGAGTATGTAAGGGAGCTCGCGGAATTGATCCGTGAATTACGCGTCGCCATCATAGGGCCAATACGCCAGGAATTGCTGTCAGGAATCCCGGACTATGATAAATACATGATGCTCAGGGATAAACTGAAATCCTTCGAAGACATTCCAATTGAAACAGGTCATTATGAGCTGGCTGCAGAACTTTTTAATTATTGCAGAAAAAAGGGAGTTCAGGGATCGCATGTCGATTTCTTAATCTGCTCGGTGGGCATCAGGAACAAGCTGCAAATCTTCACACTCGATAAAGATTTTGAAAAATATAAAAAACATATCGATATTAAACTGTATACGTTAAGAAGCAAATGAAAATGGATGAGAGGACGGTGGCATGAGATTGGCGGTGTTATACGGGGTCATTTAAACGTTGGTGAGGTAATTGATTGGACAGTGTCAATAGCGCAATCCCGGAACATATCCGGGCGTCAATCGGAAAGGATGTCCTCAGCGTGGAGGTGACCACGCGGTGCAACAGCGCCTGCGGCCACTGCTTCGCCAGGGCTGGCAGGGACGCGGCCCATGACATGGATCTTGCAACGGCCCGCGCGATCGCCGCCGAGGGGAGGTCCCTCGGGTACCGGCATTTTCACATCACCGGCGGGGAGCCGCTCCTCTGGCCCCATCTTTTCAATCTAATCGACGAAGCGGCTGCGATGGGATACGAGTCGGTCTTCATCAACACCAACGGGACTCTTATCGATGCCGACATGGCTCGTCGCCTGGCTTGCTTTGACGGCCGTGTCACCCTCTCCATCAGCCTCCAGGGCCCGGAGGAGCTCCATGATCGCGTGCGGGGCCGTTCCTTCGGAGCCGCCCGCGGCGGCATCGAAAATGCCCTGGCCGCCGGGATCGATGTGTTCATATTCACTTCAATCGGGAAGAGCCTTCTCCCTGAGCTTCCCAAGTTCGCGGAATTTCTTTTTACATCATACACCGCCATCAAGGAGCTGACCCTGATACAGCTTATCCGCGTCCATGGCGACGCACTGGATCTCTCGGAAGAGCTTCTTGCGCCGGAAGATTTTATCTCGATGGTGCGCATGACCGCCCTCCTGAGCCTGTACGGTTACCGGGTCACGGTGCTCCAGAACCCCCTGGCCACGGTGGCGTCCCGCGCCTTGAATATGCCCTGGATCGCGCCGGCGCTTCCACTGCACCGAAGCGGCGGCGTCTTCGTCATGGCCGACGGCAGCATTACCCTTGCCCATTCCACGCGGGAATCCTTCGGGCAATATGAACCGGGCTCGCTGGGAACGGTGATCGCGTCTGAGGAATACCTTGCGGCGGTGGGACATGATGACGCGGCCTGCGGAGAGTGCCGTTTCCTTGCCCTCTGCCGTGAGCATGGCATGACGCGGCCCTCGGAGTGGTTCCGGTCCATGGGCACGCCGGGGCAGTTCTGCCGGGATGTGCTGTCTCTGGCTGTTGCGGGGTCGGAGTAGAGAGCTGCCGATAACTATCGGTGGATCCGGTTCAAAGGTAGGCCCTATTAAATAATCTCAGAGTGGAATAAATATTTTCCAGGCAGACGCCATGAAGAAAATTCATGATATAGATCATGTTTCATTTGACGGGCTATATATTGTTCTTACCGTTGATGGAACAGATTATCGAATCGACCTCAACACGCAATCGAAGAAATTGGCCGGGAGTCCCGATGCCGTTAAGAATAATTATATCATCTCACCGTCCGGATACGGCATACACTGGCCTGACATCGATGAGGACCTGTCGATCGATGGACTGATCGGCGTTAAGCACAAAACCGATTTTTCATCTAAAGAAACAGCATAAAAAATTTATTTTCTTTATGGGTTTATCCATGAAAGCGTCAATTGGTGATCTCCGCTACAAAACAAGGGGACGTTTTTTTATATTGACCGGGTAGTATATTAGTAGTACATTGGTAGTATGAAAGTGAAAACATCCATTACATTATCAAAAGACCTTTTAAAAGAAATCGACAGGATTATATCCAAATCCGGCAACAGATCGGTTTTTATTGAAGAAGCCGTAAAAGCCTATCTGATCGGGAAAAAGCGGCAATTTCGTGAACAAAAGGATATGGAAATAATAAACCGTTCCTCCGAGGATTTGAACAAGGAGGCGGATGATATCCTGTCATACCAGGTGAAAATTTGAAGCGGGGTGATCTGTACCGGGTGTATAAAGGGTTAAGGCATGACCCGAAGAATTTCCGCGTCTTTGTCATTGTCAGCAGACGGGCGCTGATCGAGTCGAAGTTTTCCACGGTCATGTGCGCCCCGGTATACAGTTCACACCTGGGAATTTCGACCCAGGTGGAGGTCGGCCCGGAAGAGGGCCTGAAGCATAATAGCTGCATTTACTGCGATGAAATTATCAGCATACCAAAGTCGTCACTTTCAGATTACGTGGGATCTCTCCCGGACAACAAGATCGAAGAGTTGAACAGGGCCCTTGCAATCGCCCTGGAGCTTGAATAAAAATCAGCGGTAAATTTTACTCAAACGTAATCGCCCGTATCGGGATATATCGAAAAATTGAGGGCGGTAAAGATCTTCTTTACATCGGTGACGCGGTAGGTGAGGTGCCCCTGGATCGACACGGCCTGGAAGGTCCGCGTCATTTCGTTGAAGATGAAGTCCGCGTCCCTGGTGGTGATGGGGATGGATACCACCGTGGCCCGCGACTTACGGTAGAAGAAGGATATCCCCGGCTCCTCTCCATTAAATGGATTGGGGAGAATAGAAAATAATCTTATAGTAAAAACCCTCTCCTTTTTAAGGAGAGGGTGCGTGAAGCGCGGGTGAGGTCAAAATATGGAGAGGGGCCGGGGGTGAGGCAATAATAGGAAGAGCATCTTTGATTGCAAAACAATATTGTCTATTGCATCTTCAGATGCCGTATCACCTCTTCCAGGTCCGGGATTTCAGGGATTTCATAGACTCGGTACCACTCGATGTTACCCTTTTCGTCGATGAGCACATTGGCCCTGCCGGAAAAACCGAGCTTGTCTATGAAGAGGTCATACTTCCGGGCCACGTCGCCGTGGGGCCAGAAATCGGCGAGGATATCGGTGTTTTCAAGCTCCAGGAAATCAGCCCATTCCTTCTTGCTCGGAACGCTGTCGATGCTCAGGCCCAGGGGCACGGTATTGAGGCTCTCAAACTCGGCGTGTTTGATGTCGAGGCTCTTCATCTGCACCGCGCACACGCCGGTCCATGCCAGGGGGTGAAACGACAGGAGCACCTTCTTCCCTTTAAGCGATGAAAGGGATATTTCCTGGCCGTCCTGGTTCTTCAGGGTGAAGTCCGGCGCCCTGTCTCCGATTTTCAGTTTTAATTCTCTCATGATAAGGCCTCCCGTTTCTGATGAATGATATCAATATTACATCAAAATACATTATTTTTCGCGGAATGACAATAAAAAATTAGAAATTTAGTAAGTAATTAAATATCAAGCCGCAGCCTGCCGGGGCAAGGAAATTGCGGGATGCATGTTCTCGCGGCATGGGGCCTGCCCTGTTCATAAAGTAATGCAACCATCATCCGGGGGATCGCGGGCCGGAGCGCCGGGCTGACCGATAATTTTCCGCCATGATGATTTTATACTTGCGCTTTCCGTGCTCCGGCGCCATTATTTATCATCCCCTCACCGGGGATAGGTTAGCCATAAAACATTGTGCGAGGGACCGGCATGGCAGGCAAAGAAAAGTATATCCTGGCGGTCGACCTGGGCACCTCGGGGCCGAAATCCGCTCTCGTTTCCACAAACGGCGAGGTGATCGATTCTGAATTCGTTGACGTGCCGCTCTACCTTTTCCCCGGGGGCGGCGCCGAGCAGGACCCGGATGACTGGTGGAACGGCATCATGTCAACGGCGAAAAAGGTGCTGGCCAGAAAGCTGGTGCCGGCCGAGGACATCGTGGCCGTATCCTGCACCACCCAGTGGTCCGGCACGGTGGCGGTGGATGAGAACGGCCGTCACCTGATGAACGCCATCATCTGGCTCGACACGCGCGGCATCAACCACGTCCGGCGCATCACGAAGGGAATCATCAACGTCGAGGGTTTCGGCCTCATGAAGGCGCTCCGTTGGATGTGGCTCACCGGCGCGATTCCCGCGCCGTCCGGCAAGGACCCCTTCTGCCACATCATCTATCTTCGCAACGAAAAGCCGGATATCTATCAGCGCGCCTACAAGTTCCTGGAGCCGAAAGACTATATCAACCTCCGTTTTACCGGAAATTTTTTCGCGTCCTACGATTCCATCGCCCTCCACTGGGTGACCAACAACCGCGACATCAACAACGTCTTTTACGGCAAGAAGCTGATCAAGTGGTCCACCATCGACCCGGCCAAGCTCCCTGATCTGAAGAAGGCGGTGGACCTGTGCGGCACCATCAAGCCGGAGGTGGCCGACGAACTGGGCCTTTCGCGCGACGTGCAAGTGACCATGGGCTGCCCGGACCTCCACTCCGCCGCGATCGGCTCCGGCGCGGTCAGGGACTACGAGGGCCATCTCTATATCGGCACTTCATCCTGGATCATCTGCCACGTTCCATATAAGAAGACCGATATTTTCCATAATTTCGCGTCGATGCCGTCGTCCCTTCCCGGGCGCTACCTGGTCCTGGACGAACAGGAGACGGCGGGGAAGTGCCTCATGTTTTTGCGCGACAACCTCTTCTGCTGCAAGGACAGGCTCTTCAACAACGAGATACCGCCCGACGTGTACAGGCTTTTCGACGAGGCCGTTGCCGAAATCCCGGCCGGAAGCAACAAGGTCATCTTCACGCCGTGGCTCTACGGCGAGCGAACGCCCGTGGAGAACGACACCGTCAGGGCCGCTTTGCTGAACATCTCCCTGGAAACCACGCGCGCCAGCATGATCCGCGCCGTGTACGAGGGAGTCGGCTATAACCTGCGCTGGCTCATGGGGTACGTGGAAAAATTCAACAGGAGGGAGTTCCCGTACCTTAACTTCATCGGCGGCGGCGCCAATTCCGATGTCTGGAGCCAGATCCTGGCCGATATACTGGGGCGGAAGATTCGCCAGGTGAAGGACCCCATTACCGCCAACGCCCGGGGCGCGGCCTTCCTCGCCTCCATCGCCCTGGGATACCTCACCATCGACCAGGTGTCGGAGCGGATCGCCATAAAGAAGGAATACGAGCCGAACCCGGACAACAGGAAGATATACGATGAGCTGTTCCGGGAGTTCGTGGCCTTCTACGAGACATCGAAGAAGATGTACCGCCGGTTGAACAAGCGGGATTGATGCCTTCACGCCAACTCGGGCGCGCCGCACCGTGTGGCGGGGCCGTTTCGCATCATGGTGTTTCCCCGCCGTGATGGAGATGTCAGTGACGGTGCTGCCGGTAGTATGTCCCGTAGCTGTTCATCCACTCCTGCGCCGACCGGGCGTTGAAATCCTGGCGCACCTGTCTCTCCATCTTCTTCTGTGCTTTCATTATGGTGCCGGTTACCATGCCGCTTTCAATGTATTCATCCTCTTTGAGTCCCATGGCCGCCATCATCTTCGCGATGTTTCCGCGGAAGATCTGGAACAGGATGTCATCAAGGGAATTCATGAAACAGACTTCGGCCGGTTTATTATTCAACAGGAGATTCTCCTCTTTTGTGAATACCGGATAGTGTTCAAGGAAAACGGCGGTTTTGTTGTTGAGGTCATAGAGACGCAGGGAATCGGCCATCCTGATTTCGATGTTCATGCCGTTCTCCTCGTTCAACCCGCGGCTGAAGGCCCGGTGCGTCTCGGCGAACCATGCCACGCACAGGTCCGCCCTGTTTTTTTTCAGGTAATCCCGGGTCCCCTTGAGTTTCCCTGCCTGAGTGGCCCACACGAGGTCTGTTCTGGGTATGACGGGATTTTTATTTAACAGGTTGAAAATGCCCATCCTTTGTTACTCTCCATAGGCTAAGCCTGATACATTAGATATAATTCTATATATGTTAATTTTTAAAAATTATCAATAAATTTATCAATAAAAATTGTTTTTGTATTGACTTTTTAATTTAATACCGTTAAATTAACATATATAAGTAAATGGTTTTCGTCCCAAAAAATATAAATATTGATAAATTTCTAGGATATCCACCATGCCTAAGGCTACACGCAGTGTCGAAGAAGTCGAAGAAGTCCGCGATCAGATCCTTGAGCGCGCCTTTGAGATCCTTGTGAAAGACGGATATGAGAACCTTTCCATGGGCAAGCTCGGATCAAAGATGAAAATGACCGCCGCCAACCTGTACAATTATTACGCCAACAAAGATGAGCTGCTGATCGCGATACATAAGAAGTGCTTCCAGATGATCCAGGACAGGATCCGCAGTTCCGTGAATATGCATCATACGCCTCTTGAGCGGATCAAGGAGCTGGCCAGGGCCTTTGTGGATTTCGGCATTGAAAACGTGAATATTTACGACATCATGTTCAACAGGCCCATCAGGCAGTACAGCGATTATATCGGGACGCCCCAGGAAAAATTATCATACGAAGAGTACCACAATTCGATCAAGGCGCTGGTCTATGCCGTAACAGTTGTCAGGGATTATGTAGAAACAAGGCCGGACCTGGAAACCAGCGACCCCAAATTTATAACGATAAAAATTTTAAGCGCTCTTCACGGGATAATCTCCCTGCATAACAGCGGCATCCTGAATGAGATGGATGATAATCCCGAACTGCTCATGAACGCTATAATTGAAAGCACGGTCCGTTCAATAACGGAATGAGTGGAATTAAAAATTCTGATCGTGTTGAATATCTCAGCACATCACAGGAGGTCAAGAAAATGAAGATTACACAAATCATAAGGTTGTTCTTCCTTTTACTGTCAAAGATGATCTGGTTTTTGCTGAACCCGGTAAAGATGAAGCACAGCAGTTAGTTCGTCTTTGCATCTGACACAACTATTGATTTCAAGGTGGTGATATGGCAGGAATAATGAAGTATGTCCTGGCGGTCGATCTGGGCACGTCCGGTCCGAAAACGGCCCTTGTTTCAATTTTCGGCGACGTGGTGACGAGCGCCTTTGAAGAGACGCCGGTCATTCTCCTCCCCGGGGGCGGCGCCGAGCAGGACCCGGAGGGATGGTGGAAGGCCATCATGTCCACGGCGAAGCAGGTCCTTGCCCGGAGGCTGGTGCCCGCCGACGACGTCATCGCGGTGAGCGTGACCACCCAGTGGTCCGGCACCGTGCCGGTGGACCGGGACGGCCGCCACCTGATGAACGCGGTCATATGGATGGACTCCCGCGGCGCCGATGCGCTCAAGGAGAGACTGAACGGCTTCCCCAAATTTGAAGGATATCCGCTGACGCAGTTATTCACCTGGCTGCGGCTGACGGGAGGCGCGCCGGCCCTCTCGGGGAAGGACTCCCTCAGCCATATCGTTTGGATCCAGAAGAATTGCCCGGACATATACCGTAACACTTACAAGTTCCTCGAGCCAAAAGATTACATCAACATGCGCCTGACGGGCAGGTTTGCTGCCACCTTCGATTCGATCCTGCTCCACTGGGTCACTGACAACCGTGATCCCGACAATGTCGTTTACAATGATAAGCTGATACGAATGGCCGGCCTCGACCGGGACAAGCTTCCCGACCTGATCCGCGCGGTCGACGTGCTCGGACCCCTCACGCACAAGGTGGCGTCCGAGCTGGGCCTGAAGCCCGGTACGCCGGTCATCGGCGGTACGCCGGACGTGCCGTCCGCCTGCGTCGGATCCGGCGCCGTGCGTGATTACGAGGGCCATGTGTACATCGGGACCTCGTCCTGGATAACGGCGCACGTCCCCTTCAAGAGGACCGACATCCTCCACAGCATGGGCTCCTTCCCGAGCCCGATCCCGGGGCGCTACCTCATTCTCACCGAGCAGGAGTGCGCCGGCAAGTGCCTCACCTGGCTCAGGGACAACGTCCTCTACCACAAGGACGAACTGCTCCAGCAGGAGCAGGCCCCGGACATCTACAAGGTCCTGGACCAGATCGTGTCCCGCATCCCCGCCGGCGCCAACAATGTCATCTTCACTCCCTGGCTCTACGGCGAGCGCACGCCGGTGGAGGACCGGCACATCCGGTCTTCGCTCTTCAACCTTTCCCTGGAGAACACCAGGGAAGACATCGCGCGCGCCGTGTTTGAAGGCGTGGCCCTGAACCAGAAGTGGCTCCTCACCTACGTGGAGAAATTCATGAAGAGGCCCTTCAGTTCCCTGAACTTCATCGGCGGCGGCGCGAATTCCGACGTCTGGTCGCAGATACTGGCAGACGTGATGAACACGACCATCCGCCAGGTACAGGACCCGATATTCTCCAACGCCCGCGGCATGGCCTTCCTTGCCGCTCTGGCGCTGGGGCACATCACCGTGGAGGACATCTCCAGCCACATCAAGATTAAAACCGAATACAAGCCGAACCCGGACCACAGGAAGATATACGATGACCTGTTCAGGGAGTACGTCAACCTGTATAAATCCCAGAAAAAGGCGTGCGCCCGGATAAATTCCGTCAGGACGGCAGGCGCCTGCACACCGGCGCCGCAATTTCAATGACAGCGAGGAGGATGCTGCAGCATGGAATACAATGAAATAATTTCACGATTCAAAAAGATCCTGTCGATACCGGCGCGACCGATCCCGGAAGATAAGATTGAACCTTTCCGCAAGCTTTACACGGAGAAGAACAAGCGGTCGCTGGAAATCTTCGAAAAGGCCAAGAGTATCATCCCCGGCGGAGTTGAGCACAACCTGAGCCAGAACCATCCCTTCCCGATCGCCATGGACCGCGGCAAGGGCTACAAGGTGTGGGACGTTGACGGCAATGAGTACGTTGACTACCTGATGTGCGGCGCCCCGATCATACTGGGCCACGGCTTTACGCCGCTGGACGACAAGATCATCGAGATAATCAGGGAGAAGGGACCTGCCACGGGCCTCACCTCGGAATACGAGCTCCTGGCGGCGCAGGAGATCATCAACCTGATGCCCGGCGTGGAGATGGTCCGGTTCCTCCAGTCCGGCACCGAGGCTGACATGGCGGCGATCCGCATCGCCCGGGCCTATACCAACAAGCAGAAGATCATCAAGATCGGAGGGAGTTACCACGGCTGGTCGGACCAGATGGTCTACTCCCTGCATATCCCCGGTTCAGGGCCCCTCTATTCGAAGGGGATACCGGGCGATATCTACGCGCAGCTGATAGACGTTAAGCCGAACGACTTCGATGGCATGGAAAAGGCCTTCAAGGACAACGCGGACAACGTGGCCGCGGTCATCGTGGAACCGATCGGCGGGGAGTCGGGGGCGCACCCGGTCCATCCCGACTGGAACAAAACCATACGGTCGTTATGCGACAAGTACAAGTCCCTCCTCATCTTCGACGAGGTGGTGACCGCTTTCAGGCTGGATATAGGCGGGGCGCAGAAAAAATTCAACATCATGCCCGACATTACCGTGCTGGGCAAGATCATCGGCCACGGCTACCCCTCCTGCGGGGCAGTTGCCGGACGGAAGGACGTGATGAAGGTCTGTGCCGGAAGCCTGGGGGAGAAGATATATGTCGGCGGCACGCTGGCGGCGAACCCGATCACCACCGCCGCCTGCTACTACACGCTCAAGTTCATGGTCGAGCACGACGCGCAGAAAAAGGCCGCGGCCTACGCCGACCGGCTCACGAAGGCGATGAACGATCTCTTCGCCACCCGGGAGGACCTGGGCTTCTTCGTCTACAATTTCGGCCCGATCATGCACTACGTGACAACGGGATTTTTCGCCGTGGATGTTTCGGCTCCCGACGCGCTCAAGCAGGTGCTTACCCGCAAGGCGATAGCGGACAGTTACCAGGTCGTGACATCGGCCCTGGGGCTCTGTTCCCTGGCGGGCACGCGGATGTACACCTGCATGCAGCACGATGATGAAGCAATGAAAAAGACCCTGGGCGTCTGGGAGCAGCTGCTTTCCCTGATCCCGAAGGGTTGATATATACTATAATTAATTAATAGAGGAGGCTTATATGAAAAAGGAAAAGAATGCATGCGAACAGATAGATGCCTATGCTGCCAAACCGATTGCCATACCCGAGGCCATCGATATGGAAACCCATCTGGTCGCTACCTACTGGGCGCAGATGGATAAGGGGTGGGACATGTCGATGCTGGGGCAGGTCCTCGCCATAGAGCAGACCACCGGCACGTGGACTCCGTGCCCCGGTGAAACACCGGAGATACGGGCGAAGCACGTGGCCAAGGTCATCGGCGTGTACGAGGCTCCCTACTATGAATACGGCGTCCCGGCTGATGTCACGGCCCGGCAGTATATCATACAGATTGCCTTCCCCGCCATCAACGTGGAGGACCAGCTCCCCATGATGCTGACCGCTCTTGTCGGAAACATATCCCTGGTGCCCAATTTCAAGCTGCTGGATATCAGGCTCCCCAAGGCCACGCTGGAACAGTACAACGGACCGAGATTCGGGACCGACGGCTGGTGGTCCGCGCTAGGCCTGCAGAAGGGGCGTCCGCTCCTCAACAACATGATCAAGCCCTGCAGCGGCTACCCGCTGGAAGTGGGGGCCGAGCTCTTCAGGCAGGCGGCACTGGGCGGCTGCGACGTCATCAAGGACGATGAGCTGATCGCCAACATGCGCTATAATGACGCGGTGGAGCGGGTCAAGACCTACATGAAGATCGAGAAGGAAGTATTCCAGGAGACTGGCGAACACACGCTCTATACCGTGAACGTCACCGACCGGCTGCCGCGCATGTTCGACCTTGCCAAGCGGTGCATCGACGCCGGCGCCAACGCGATGATGGTCAACTACCTGGCGGTCGGCCCCGAGGCCATGCGCGCCCTGGCTGACGACCCGGACATCAACGTGCCGATCCTGGCGCACATGGACGTGGCGGGCGCGTACTTCATGTCGCCCTACCAGGGGATCTCGTCCCCCATCATTTTCGGCAAGATTTCACGGCTCTGCGGCGCCGATTCCATTGTGCTCCCCTTCTCCATGGGAGGGAAGGCCATGTACATGCATGACCGCTTCATGGCAACGACGCGGAACCTGATCTATCCCATGGGTAACCTGAAGCCCACCATGCCGATGCCGTCGGGCGGCATCACGCCGAACAACGTGCATGACATCGTGAATGCCCTGGGCACGGATGTCATGATCGGCTCCGGCGGCGGCATTCACGCGCACCCGATGGGGCCGCGGGCCGGTGCCCAGGCCCTTCGCCAGGCGATCGACGCGGCATGCAAGGGTATCAAGCTGGAAGAGTATGCCAAGGAGCACGAGGAGCTGGGCGTCGCCCTCGGCGTGTGGGGAAAGAAAACAGATTTCAAAATTTAAGACAATTGTTTATTGCCGGCGCGGGGCACTGTCCCGCGCCGGTTTGTATTTTATTCGATTTTCGTCCAGTCGATTTTCTCCCCGATGCTTGCCGCCATTTTCTCCACGCTCTCATCGGTGTGGTGCCTGAGCCCCGCCTTCTCGATTTTCACGGCGCCCTTATCCCTCGTGTAATAGTGCCCCGCGTGGTGGCTCGCGGATACCAGTTTCTCCCCGATGTTTTCGGCTGGTTTTGAGAAGATGCCTCCGCCCGGCTCCGGCCTGAAGTGTATCCTGCCGTTGCAGACGCAGGTATAGGTTTTTTCATTGCTTTCCGCGGTCAGGCAGAAAACCGTGCCCCGTACCGAAGCGGTGACCGTGGGCGTCCTGATGTTAATGTCCCCGGTATAGTCCCTGTTCCTCAGGAGCGCGCCGAGGCCGCCCCGCGACAGCTCGCAATTGCTCCCGCGCGTCGTGACCCGGTAGAGGAACCTGGTCCCGGGCCACAGGGCGATGAGGTTCCTGTCGCCGATACCAATACGGCAGGAGGAATTATCCCCTGTCTCTATCACATCGCCGAATCTGATTGCGTCCCCCGTCGCCGCCGGTTTCCCGTTCAGGGTGACAGTGCCAACGATGAATTTGATTTTACCGTCTGTGTTCTTTCCCGGCATGAACTGTTTGCACGCGGAGGAAAAAAAGGCTGCTGATACGATAACGAGGACTGCTGCAAGTTTTCGTGCCATGGTGGCCTCCTGGTGTATATGTTCAATAAGATAGATATTGTTACATCAAGAGTCAATCGTAAATTGTGATTACTGGCTCAACAGGCGCGTATTCCCAATCCGAAACGCGTGCAGACGTTTGCGCGCCGATGATGCGGATAAAAATCTCTTGCCAAAGATACCGATGCTTTCTAAATGTGTTGCTCTGGTTTGATATGAATCGATAATAAAAGGAGACTCACGTGAAAGTTGGAATCATGGGCCTGCCCCAGTCCGGCAGGCGTACCTTGTATGCCCTCCTCACCGGTGACAAAGCCGAATCGATAAATCCCGATGGCAAGGACCCCGTGGTGGGCATCGCGCCGGTGCTGGACCAGCGCTTCGACAGGCTGGTCGGCATGTACCGCCCGAAAAAGGAGACCCGCGCGCGGATCACCGTGGAGCTCATCCCCGCCCTGGAGGAGAACGCCATAAAGGAAGGCGCCGTGTTCAGGGATATAGCCGGCACCGACGCGCTCTGCCTGGTGGCGCGCGACTTCAAGGACGACCGCGTGTACCACGCGAAAGGGAGCGTCAACGCCGTGCGGGACATCGACGCTGTCCTGTCCGAGCTGATCATGCATGATCTCATCCTGATCGAGAAGCGCCTGGAGCGGATCGCCGAGGGAAAGAAGCGCGCGAAGGACGAGCAGGGACAGAAGGAGGAGCCCGTCTTTGTCAGGATGAAGGAGCACCTGGAGCGGGAGCTGCCGCTCCGCACCATGGACCTGGGCGCCGAGGATAAAAAGCTCCTCACCGGGTATTCCTTCATAACCATGAAGCAGGTGATCATCGCCCTGAACGTGGGTGAGGGAGACATCGCCGGCACCGCCCTCGGGGAGAAAATAAAGGAAAAATACCGGGAACAGAACGTGGTCCCGGTTCAGATATCGGCCCGCCTCGAGGCGGAGATCGCGGCCCTGGAAACGGCCGAGGAGCGGGATGCCTTCATGAAGGAGGCCGGCATCGCGGAGCCGGCCCTGGCGCTCCTCACCCGGGCCCTGATGGCCTCCCTGGGGCTCATCTCCTACTTCACCGTGGGCGAGGACGAGGTGCGCCAGTGGATGGTGCGCCGCGGCGCCGCGGCGCCCGAGGCGGCCGGCGTGATCCACAGCGACATCCAGCGCGGCTTCATCCGCGCCGAGGTGGTCAAGTACGGCGACCTGGTCTCCCTGGGCTCCGAGGAGGCGGTGAAGAAGGCGGGGAAGCAGTACGTGATGGGCAAGGACTACATCGTCGAGGACGGCGACATCATGAACTTCCGTTTCAACGTGTGACGTTCCTTCCGATAATGCGGATGGCATTATACTGATGCCGGGGTTTTTTCGATAAGATTTTGAGATAGTCTTGAGGAGATTATACAGGTGAACAGTAAACGCGGATTATTGATTTTAATCAGCGCATTCCTGTTGCTGATCGGTGTCGAAACCGTGGCTCAGCAGGCGCCATCCTTCGCCCTGCTGAACAGCAGCGGCGCCATGGTATATAAGAAAGAATTGAAGGGCAACCTGGTCATATCCTTCTTTGCCAGCTACTGCCAGCCGTGCAGGAAGGAGCTGCCGGCCCTGGTTGAGCTTGTGAAGAAATATGAAAGGGAAAAAGATCTTTCCCTGGTCCTCATCACCGCTGATATCAATGACCGGTCGGGCGAGGCTGCGGGCAAGGGCCGGAAATTCTTAAAAAATATCGGGATCGAGCGGGAGTTCCTCATCGACATGTACCACACGGCGATATCTAGATACAGCCCGAAGAAGGTCGTGCCGGCGACGTTCCTGGTAAACAGGCAGGGACTCGTTGTGTTTAGCGAAATAGGCGCGCGCGATGACACGGTCGCCAGGCTGGAGAAATCCATCAGGAACCTGAAATAAGCTTTGCTCTCTATGTTTCCGCAACAGTCTTGCCGCCTCTGAAAAGAAAGGCGGTCTAATCCTTGTTCTCCTCTTTTTTCTCTTCCTTGTCCTTGTAGCAGTAGCGGCATCCATGGATCAGGATCTTCTTCTTCCCCTGCTCCTCGGTCTCGGAGGCGTAGAGCGCCTCGTATTTAGTGAGCTCCTTCCCGCAGAGGGGGCAGAGCCTGGTGCCGGGCGCGCGGGGCATGCTGAAATAGTCGACGCGCTCCGGGTTCATCGTCGGTTCCGGGGGGTTCTTGCTGTCCCGCATCTCTTTCAGCTTTTCCTTTCCCGTCTGGTAGGAGGAATAGAGGTAGATGAATACCGTGGCGCCGATGATGAGGCCGATTAGGTAGAGGAGTTCCGTCATCATGCCTTCCTTGTCACGAAATTGACCATGATGGTGTTGTCCCGGGGCGCGTCCACGGTATAGTCGCCGTAGATCTCGAGTATCCTGAAACCGCTTTCTTCGACGAGGCCTTTCATTTCCCCGGCCGTGTAGATGCGCTGGACGTGCTCCTCCACGGACGTTTTGCCGTCCCTCCGGAGCCGCAGCCTTGACAGGACCAGCTTCTTCGCCGCGTCATAGCGGTTGCTCCACTGCACGATGCCGTTCCGGA
>CAZZHU010000044.1:3074-9430 GCA_964654045.1 uncultured Leptospirales bacterium | reverse complement strand
GCCGTCAAAGTTCTCATATATGTTGTGCTCGGTGGTAATATCGAACATGAAAACGCTCCCGTCGTGCATGACGTCCCGCACGCAGCGGAACATGTTCATTATATCGGCAGGTTCCAGCAGATAGTTCACGGTGTCGTGGACGGAAAAAATGAAATCCATTTTTTTCGCCAGGGAAAAGGCGGTGATGTCCCCGCAGAGGATCCGGAAATTCAGAAATGCCCTTGTCTTCGCGACGCGGAGCATGTCGATCGATTTATCCAAGCCGAAGATGGTGTACCCGTCGTTGGAGAACTTCGATCCGAACCGCCCGGTGCCGCACCCCAGTTCCAGGATGAGTTCCGGCTTCTCGATGTGGTACTTCATGATCGAGACGATGTATTCGTACCATTCCTGGTAGTCCACGTGGCGCAGGAGATAATCGTAAACGGGGGCGATGTCTGTGTAGGGTTCCATGGCGCGTGAGATGATCCCGGGCATTAATAATAGAGAATGCATGATGACCCGTTGGCCGCCCGGGTCCGGTAAACCCGGTTCGCGGTCCTACAGGGCAAATTCAAGGATGTACTGGTTCGGAAGAAAACCATGTTTATCGTCCTCCGCCATCGAGCTTTTTCCCGAGGCGTACGATGATGAAAGGATGGATATGAATAGCAGTGCGAGTATTTTGCGCATGGAGTCCTCCGGATGGGACGGTTTGATTGTCAGCAACCTCCCGATGGATGATTTTCCGGTATCATGTGTTTGAATGTCAATGAAGAAATTGATGTTTTTTCAGGGAATACGCCGGTGTGAAGCGGCAGCTACAGCCGCTGTAATTTTTTTCTTGATTAATATCGCATGGTGATTACCCTGCATGGAATGATGAAGGGCGGGACAATCAACCGCCTGAATTGCATTTATTATAATAGAAGATATACCGGGAGGAACCCATGGCAAAAAAAATATCGATCTGGCTGTCAATGATCGCAATCGCCGTTATGACGGCAACGGGCTGCGGATACAACGTCATGCAGCAGCAGGAGGAGGAGGTGTTCAAGGCATGGGGCGACCTGGAATCGAACCTCCAGCGGAGGGCCGACCTGATCCCGAACCTGGTGCAGGTCGTCAAGGGCTACGCCAGGCATGAACGGGAAACCCTCACCGCGGTCATCGAGGCGCGGGCCAGGGCCACGTCGGTCCAGCTTAACGCCAAGGACCTGGGCAGCGCCCAGGCGGTGCAGAAGTTCCAGCAGGCGCAGGGCGAGATCTCGTCGGCCCTGGGACGTCTCATGGTCGTGGTCGAGAGGTATCCCGACCTCAAGGCCAATGAAAATTTCCGGGATCTCATGCACCAGCTCGAGGGCACCGAGAACAGGATCAACGTCGCGCGGGTGCGCTACAACGAGGCGGTCAAGACCTTCAACTATTCGGTCCGCAGTTTTCCCTACAGCATTACCAATTCGGTCCTCCTGCACCTTGACAAGAAGGAATACTTCAAGGCGGACGAGGCGGCAAAGAAGGTGCCGGAAGTAAAATTCGAATAGGCGAGGGGTATCAATGAAACGTCTTGCCGTCCTGCTGATGCTGTCGATCGTCCTGCCGCTGGGGCTGGGAGCGCTCGACGTGCCGGTCCTGAAGGGCCGCGTCAATGATTACGCGAACATGCTCTCGCCCGGGACAATCGCGGCGCTTGAGGCGAAGCTCGCCGATTTCGAGAAGAGCGACTCGACGCAGGTCGCGGTCCTCACCGTCCCCTCCCTCCAGGGGGAAGTGCTCGAGGAGTTTTCCATAAAGGTCGCCGAGAAATGGAAGATCGGGCAGAAAAAGCTCGACAACGGTGCGATCCTCCTTGTGGCGAAAGAGGACCGGAAAATGCGCATCGAGGTCGGGTATGGCCTCGAGGGGAAGCTCACCGACCTTCGTTCAGGCAGGATCATCGACAATATTATCAAACCCTCCTTTACAGCCGGCGATTATGACAGGGGGATCACTGAGGGTGTTGACGCCATCATGCAGACCGTGAAGGGCGAATACACGGCCGCCGACGCGCCGACGCCGGCCGGGAAGGGCGATGACCCGTGGAGATTCGGCGTGCCGGGCCTGATCGTTTTTTTCTTTATCGGGATCATCGGGAAGATAAAGAGGATACTCGGAGGGATCGCCGGCGCGGTGATTATCCCGATCGCCGGCCTCATCATGTTCGGCTTCAAATTCTTCATCCTGCTCCTGGTCCCCGGCGGGTTCATCCTCGGGCTGATCATACCGTCCATCATGACACTCCTGATGATGATGGGATTCGGCGGAGGCGGCCGGTCAGGCGGGGGATGGAGCAGCGGGGGATCGGGCGGCGGCTTCAGCGGGGGCGGCGGAAGCTTCGGCGGCGGCGGCGCCTCCGGGAGCTGGTAAGCGCAGAAGATCATACAAGGCGGGGAAACGATGAAAAACCTGGTGGATACATTTCTAACGGAAGATGACAGGTCAAGGATAACCGGAGCGGTAAAAAAAGCGGAAAAGACGACTTCCGGCGAGATCGTCCCGATGGCGGTGTCGTCGAGCGGCAATTATCCCCTGGCCGGCGTCATCGGCGCCATGGCCCTGTCGGTGCCTCTTTCGCTCGCGGGAACCTATTGCGCGGCGCACCTCGTGAAATTTTCCATGAGCGACATGTGGATTTTCCTCGGTATTGAGGCCGCGCTCTTTACCCTTGCCTACCTGCTGGTCATTAATGTCTCCTGGCTAAAAAGGATGTTCATACCGGCCGGGGAGATCGATGAGGAAGTGCGCAGGGCGGCCCTGATGAATTTTTACCTGAGCGGCCTGCACCGCACCCGGGACGAGACCGGTGTGTTGATTTACGTATCCATTTTCGAGCGGAAGGTGTGGGTCCTCGGGGACCGCGGTATCAATGAAAAAGTCGGCCAGGACTCGTGGAAGGAAATTGTTTCCATTATAACTGAAGGCATAAAGAATGAAAAGCAGGGAGATGCCATTTGCCGGGCGGTGGAGCGGGCCGGTGAAATTTTAAAGAACCATTTCCCGATCAGGCCGGGCGACAGGGACGAGCTGCCGAACCTGATTGCCGGGGAATGAACGGTTTTATTAAAGTAATTTTAAAGCTGGAATGCCAGCGTTATGATCGCGCCCTTTTTGTTTTCGATGGTCATGGCGGCATCTATCTGCTTCGCCAGCGTGGAGACCAGCTTCAATCCCAGGGTATCCGTGGTTTCGGGGTTGAACCCGGCGGGGAACCCGGGGCCGTCATCGGATACGCGAAGCGTTATCCTGCCATCGATATTCTCCAGGTCGATCCTGATTTCCCCTTTCGTCCCGGGACGATAGGTGTTTTTTACCCCGTTGGAGACAAGTTCGTTCAGGATGATGCCCAGCGGCACGGCGCGCTTGATGTCGAGCTCGACATCGACGACCCTGGTTTCAAGGTGAAGGGAGTTAAAATCCAGGGCATAGGTTTTAAAGGTCAATTCTGCCAGGTCCATGATGTACAGTCCCAGGTTCACGCTGTCCAGGTGGGATGAGCGGTTGAGCTGTTCATAAATCATCGCTATTGAATTGATGCGGGACTGGGCGTTGATAAAAACCTGGCGGGACGGCTCATCGGTCAGGTTTTCCAGTTCAAGACCGAGCAGGTTGGAAACGACATTGAGGTTGTTCTTTATCCGGTGCTGGAGCTCTTTCAGGAGAATCTCCTTTTCCGTGACCAGCTGCCCGAGATCGGCTTCCGTATTTTTATGCCTTGTAATATCCTGGAAGAAAGCGATGGTTGCCGGGCCGTCCGGAAGGTTCACCCGGGCGGCCGCGACCGTGGCCGCGAACCGGGTCCCGTCCATGCGCTGGGCGATGCTTTCATAAATATTTTCCACGTCCGCGCCCTCTTCGCGTTTTCTGGCCCGGGCCATGAAATCGTCTGCCGCCTGAGGGGCGGCCAGGTCGCTCAGGGGCCGCCCGATTATATGATCCATGGTTTGTACGCCGAACATCTCAATGAATGCGCGGTTGACATAAACGATTTCGGTATTGCGTGAAATGCCGATGCCTATCGGCGCGCTCTCGATGAGGGTCCGGAAGCGTTCCTCGCTTTCCTTCAGCTTCTCCTCTGCAAGCTTCCGCGCGGTGATGTCCTTGAAAAAGTTCAGCGTCGCGGGAATTTTTTCCCACGCGAATGCTACCACGTTTATTTCGACCCACCGGTATCCCCCGTCTTTATGCACCAGCCTGAACTCGTACACGGGGGGAGAATCCTCACCCGCCAGTCGTCCCGTATATCGTTTGGCAACCATGGTCCTGTCGTCGGGATGAATGAATTCAATGAAGGGCCGGGCGGACAGCTCCTCCCGGGTAAAACCGGTAAGGGCGCTTGCCATCGGATTGGCGTATCTGAGCACGATCCCCTGCGCGACAACAATGGCCTCCCCGGCGTTTTCCACCAGCAGGCGGTACCGTTCCTCGCTTTTTTTGAGCGCTTCCTCGGCCCGCATCCGATCTGTTATGTCCTGAATTACGCCCATGCCGCCGATGATGGTGCCGCCGGCGTCATGGATGGGGCTCGCGGTGCAGGATATGTAGATGAATGATTCGCTTAATGTCGCTTGGTACGGCCCCTCGTACGATGACACCATGCCCCTGATCGCCTTCTCCATGGCGGGGATGGTGGTCCGCTCTTTCAGTATTTTCAGGTCGGTGCCGATGATTGTTTCGCGTGAAGACCCCATGATTTTCCCGAGCTGATCGTTGCAGTCGGTGCATATGAGGTTCCTGTCGAAGAGGAGCACGCCGGCCGGCGACTGGTCGAACAGGGCATGGTACCGCTCCTCGCTCTCCATGATGACCTTTTCATGCTCAAGGAGCTCCTGCTGCATCTGGATCAATTCCCGGTTTGTTCTGGCCAGCTCAATGTTGGCCGATTCCAGCTGCTCGTTGGTGGCCTGTAATTCTTCATAGGCCGCCTCTATTTCCATCTTGTGCCCGGCGATATTCCGGTGTGCTTCATGGAGCTTGAATGCCATTTTTATGGAAGCGGTGAGCACTGTTATCCCGGTATTTTTTACCACGTAGCCGTAGGAGGTGATTTTTTCGGTTTTTTCAACTATTTCCTTTTCCGTGTGGGACGACAGGAACACGACCGGGATGTCGTGGGATTTCAGGATTTCCCGGGCCGTCACGGTCCCGTCCATGCCGCGGCCCAGGTCTATGTCCATGAGGATGAGATCAATGGCGTGATCACTTCCCTTGCGGAACAGCTCAATGGCATTTTCGCCGCTCAGCACATGAATGACATTGTAACCTTCAGTTTCAAGTGTCTTGGCCTGGGCCATTCCCGTTATGGCCTCGTCCTCAATGAGGAGTATGGTAGGTGATTGATTCATGGTTATAAACTATATATCGGAAAAAGAAAGTTCTTTTTACATCTTTAAAAACAACCGGGTGCCGGCGCGGATGCGGCGAAAAGCGTTTATGTGGTCAGAATCGGGTTTAATAATTGACAGATTTATCTCCGCCGAGATGTATTCTCTGGTTATCATTATTATTGAAGCGAGAAACAATGGACCGGCTGAAATTGTATTAAACCATCGCGGTTATAACGCTGGTTTTCATCCTGGTCGCATGCACGGCCGGCAGCGCCCGGGGGACCACAATCAGGGATTACCGCTTTTTTCCAGCGGAGCTGTACACGAAGGAAAAGATCCTTGCCTGCATCGCCCTGCGTAAATTCCGCAGGAACGGGATTGAATGCTACCTTGCCGTTGATCCCGATACGCTCCGGACCGATATCGTCCCCGCGGGGAAATACCTCGTTCTGAAAAAGAACCTGGATGCTGTCATGGCAGGCCATGAAAAAGTATTGACACACCGCCATGATTTTTTGTTCGATTAACATTGGAATTGGTGCCATTCTGGCCGCCTGACGCCCCCCGTCCCCCGGAGGGGGCGCGAGATCAACTTTTCTTGTTGTATTGATAAAGAAGTCCCCCTCGGGGGGATTTAGGGGGGTCTTGAACAGCAGCTCTTTATATTTGAATATATGGATTAAGCCAATGGAACTCCCATCATCATACGATCCGAAACAGGCCGAGGATAAGTGGTACCGCCTCTGGGAACAGGGGAAATATTTCCACGCCCGTGAGGATGACGGTAAAGAGCCTTTCTGCATCGTCATACCGCCGCCCAACGTAACGGGTACCCTCCACATCGGCCACGCCCTGAACAACACCCTGCAGGACATCCTTGCCCGGTGGCAGCGGATGATGGGCAGGTCGGCCCTCTGGATGCCCGGCATGGACCATGCCGGCATAGCCACGCAGAACGTGGTGGAGCGCCTTTTAAAGGAAGAGGGCAAGAGCAAGGACGACCTGGGCCGCGAG
>CAZZHU010000044.1:2503-3064 GCA_964654045.1 uncultured Leptospirales bacterium | reverse complement strand
GTCTGGGAATGGAAAGAGCATTCCGGCGGCCAGATACAGAACCAGCTTCGCAGGCTCGGCTGTTCCTGCGACTGGGAGCGGGAGCGCTTCACCCTTGACAGGGGGCTTTCCCGGGCCGTGCACACGGTCTTCGCCTCCCTGTATAAAGAAGGACTCATCTACCAGGGGTACCGCATCATAAACTGGTGCCCCCGCTGCGAGACCGCCCTCTCCGATATCGAAACCGAATACCAGGACCTGGAGGGCCACCTCTGGCACATCAGGTATCCCCTTGCCGGATCGAAGGACTCCATCGTCGTGGCCACCACCCGGCCCGAAACCATGCTGGGCGACACCGGCGTGGCCGTGAACCCGGACGACGAGCGCTACAAGGCGCTGGTGGGCAGGGAGGTCATCCTGCCCGTGGTCAACCGGAAGATCCCGATCATCGCCGATGCCGTGGTCGACAGGGAGTTCGGCACCGGGGCCGTGAAGATCACCCCGGCACACGACCTCAACGACTACGAGCTGAGCTTGAGGCACGGGCTCGAGATCGTGGTTATCATGGACGAGTCCGGGGTC
>CAZZHU010000044.1:0-2493 GCA_964654045.1 uncultured Leptospirales bacterium | reverse complement strand
CCCGAAGGACGAGCGCTACAAACACCTGGTGGGGGAAATGGTTGTCCTTCCCCTCATGAACAAGGAGATCCCCATTTTTGCCGACCACTTCGTCGACAGGGAATTCGGTACGGGCCTGGTGAAGGTGACCCCGGCGCACGACCCGAATGACTTTGACATGGGCAAACGCCATGGCCTCGAGGAGATCAACATACTCGATAAAAACGGGAACATCAATGAAAACGGCGGGCCGTATAAGGGCCTGTCGCGATTCGACGCCCGCAAGAAAGTCGTGGAGGACCTGGAAAAGCTGGGCCTCCTCGTCAAGATAGAGAAGCACCAGCACGCCGTGGGGCACTGCTACCGGTGCCGCACCATCATCGAGCCGTACCTGTCCAAGCAGTGGTTCGTGAAGATCCAGCCCCTGGCGGACGCCGCCATCCAGGCCGTCGAGGTCGGGAAGATCCGCTTCGTGCCGAAGAACTGGGAAAAGACCTATTTCGAATGGATGCGCAATATCAGGGACTGGTGCATATCGCGCCAGCTCTGGTGGGGCCACCGGATACCGGCCTTCTACTGCGACGACTGCGGCCACATCACCGTGCAGGTTGAAGATCCCACGGAATGCGAAAAGTGCAGGTCAAAGAATATCAGGCAGGACAATGACGTGCTTGACACCTGGTTCTCCTCGGGACTCTGGCCTTTTTCCACCCTGGGATGGCCGGACAAAACGCCGGCCCTCGGCAAGTATTATCCCACGAGCGTCCTGGTGACCGCCTTCGACATCATCTTTTTCTGGGTGGCGCGGATGATCATGATGGGACTCAAGTTCATGGGCGACGTTCCCTTCCGGGACGTGTACATCCACGCCCTGATCCGGGACGAGCAGGGCGCCAAGATGAGCAAGTCGAAGGGGAATGTCATTGATCCGCTGATCATGATGGACCAGTACGGGACCGACGCCCTCCGCTTTACCCTGGCCATGCTGGCGGCGCAGGGGCGGGACATCATCCTCTCGGAAAAGAGGATCGAGGGATACCGCACCTTCTGCAACAAGATATGGAACGCCACGCGCTTCATCCTGATGAACCTGGGGGATGATTTCCGGGAGCGGGAGCTGGCCCCTGCTGAGCTCGAAGTCTTCGACCGGTGGATCCTGCACCGTCTCAACGAGACGATCCGCGATGTCCAGCGGGGATTCGAGGAATACAAGTTCAACGATTCCGCCCATGCCATGTACACGTTCTGGTGGCACGAGTTCTGCGACTGGTACATCGAGCTCACCAAGCAGCGGCTGTACGCCAAGGAAGCCGGTTCGGATAAAAGCTCTGAAACCGCGAAGCAGGTCCTCTTTTACGTACTCAGGAAGTCGATCCAGCTCCTGCATCCCTTCATGCCCTTCATCACGGAGGAAATCTGGGACAAGATAAAAAATGCGGATGAAGATCTCATACTCGTGTCGAAGTGGCCCGCGCCGCGCACGGAGTTTGATTTTGTCAGGGAATCAGGGGAAACCGCCCTGTTCCAGGAGTTCGTGTACCGGATCAGGAATATCCGGGGCGAGATGAACATTCCCCCTGATAAAAAGGCCCCGGTCGTGTTCAAGACCGACAGCGAGAGGCTCGCGTCAATCATACGGCGTGAAGAGGTGCACATCAAGGCACTGGCCAAGGTCGATACCATTGCCATCGACGCGAATTACACACCGGCCGGTACCGACGCTTCAGCCGTTATCAACGATGTCGAGATTTTCATTCCCCTGAAAGGACTCATCGATTTCGACAAGGAGCGCGCCCGGATCGACAAGGAGATCGCCAGGGCCCGCGCCGAGCTCGACAAGGTGGACAGGAAGCTGGCCAATGAGAATTTCACCGGCAAGGCCCCGGCCGAGGTGATCGAGAACGAAAAAACCAAGCGGACCGAATACGCGGAAATGCTCCGGAAGCTGGAGCAGGGCCGCGCGAAGTTCAACTGACGCCGTTACGGCCTGCACACCTCTTACTGCTTCTCCGCGATGCGTTCGGCGATTCGTCTTTTTCTCCGCTCCTGGGCTTCGCAGTTGCGCCTCTTTTCGTCCTCGGTTGAAAAATCGATCGGCTGCACCTCGACGGGCTTTCCATGTTCGTCAAGAGGGACGAAGGTGAGATAGGCCGACGCGGTGTGCCGGACTTCGCCTGTCATGAAGTTTTCCGCCTCGATGCGCACGCCGACCTCCATGGACTTCTTCCCCACGTAGTTTATGCTGGCGGTCAGCCGCAGCAGGTCTCCCACGAAGACCGGGCTGTGAAAATCGAGGCGGTCGAGCGAGGCGGTGACCGCGTTCCTCCCGGTGTGGCGCGCCGCTACGATGCCCGCGGTGTTGTCGATGAGCTTCATGATGCACCCGCCATGGACGTTGCCGGCAAGGTTTGCGTCCTGGTGGGTCATGTGCTGTACTATGGTGATGCTCGAGTCGCTGACTTTTTTCATTGTGATCCTCCTTTTGTGTTTTGAACTATGCAGTGTTGCATTGAA
>CAZZHU010000043.1:17627-27730 GCA_964654045.1 uncultured Leptospirales bacterium | reverse complement strand
GTTCCCCGCAGGGTGACGATCAGCGCGAGGTGGAAGAACGCGTCAAAGGCGGTCATGGGCGCCGGCCTGTTCATGGTCGTGTCGAGGACCTCCTGCCACAGCTTCTGGCCCTGTATGGACAGCTTTCCGACCTCGAGCATGTGATCATGGTCCATTTTTTTCCCGCATACATTCTCAAGGAAGGAGATATACTCCTGCATCTGGCGGATGACGTACCGCTTCGCCTCATCCGGGAATTCCGTGTGGATGAAGGGCGTGTCCAGAATGAAGAGGGGAACCTTGAAGTACCGCGCCTGCACCTCGTACCATTTGAGCACGGTCCCGCAGATGTTGTTGCAGCACACGAGGAAGTCCGGCTTCGGGAGGCCGCCGATCGGCCCGCCGTTCACCGTCGCGCAGGATATGTCGGAGCGGGCATACGAGCAGAGGTCGCGGGAGTATCCCATGGCCTCGGCCTTTTCGCAGAGATCAACGCCCATCTTGGTCGCTCCGATCATGGCGCCATAATTCTCGGGATACACGGGGATCACGCCCATGGCGATAAGGGGCTCCACCGGCCCGCCGCTGGTGATCCAGGCGACCTTCTTTCCGTTCTGCGCCGCGGATTTCGCGTCTATATAATAGGCGGTCATGATCTCCTTCATCCTCTTGACCGACTTGATCTTCCGCTTTTCCTTTTCGGGGTCCTTAACAGAAGCTTCCGGCTGTATTGTTGTCATGGCATAACCTCGCTATAGTGTCGACATAAAGGTCTCAAGGCGCGTCCTGAGCTGCCCCTCGGGCGGGAGCTGTTCCTCGATCTCGAGCAGCATGCTGGGCACGCCCGCCCCATCGAGGTACTCCTTCAGGTACGGGTAATCGAAGGCATGGGGATCACAGAACTTGAGAAGGATGAAGATCACACCGGCGGCCTTCGCGTCCTTCACCGAGCGCAGGAGCTCGTCGCCACGCGCCGTGTTCGTCCTGTGCTTCGCCGGACAGACGATGCGGTCCGTGTAACGCGACGCGATCGCCGTTATCGGATCGCCCCCCGCGGCGATCGTGCCCTGGAAATACCGTGCGCCGGTGCAGAGATCGTCTCCGACCACGGTCCCCCCCGATTCATTGATGATCCCGTAAATGCTGGGGTGATTGCACAGGCCTCCGGAAAGGAATATTCTCCTGTTTCCGTTCATGGCGGCAGGCCCGGCGCCGGAAAGGGCACTGGCCAGCTCCGCGAGCTTTACGGCCAGCTCGGTCCTGTCCATCACCATGGCCGCCTTCATCACCGCATGGAGGTCCCCGTCGCTGATGATACCGGGGTCGTCCCTTCTGGCATTATATATTCTGGACAGATTTTCCCGTATTCCATTATACAGCGCGATCGACGCCCGGAGGTCATCGTCGCGTATCTCTTTCCCGAGCCCCTTCCCGAGATCGGCACGGAACCGCTCCATGACGTCGCGCATGTAGTCCCGCGCGCTCTCCGTGTAGAGCTTGACCGGCATCACAACGTCATAATGCAGGGCACAGCCCGCGTTCAGCCGCCAGATGTCCGACAGGCGCTGAATCGAATCGCAGGTGTGCGGGAACACCGTGCCGTCGAGAAAGCCGAGAAACCCGCCGAGAGCGTCCTCGAGGGCCCCCCGGACCAGCGAGCAGGCATAGGGCTGCAGGTGCGCGTCGGCCCTGCTGATCTGCTCCTTCCCGCCGAAGATACGGAACGGGACCGCCCCCGCGGCCGTGATGATCTCCTCGGGCGCATAGCTGCACAGCGTGCCTATGATTTTCTTTCCCGTCTTTTCCTTGAGTGATCCGGCGTACCCGTAGGGATCGCCGGCCACGGACCTGAATAGCTCCAGTTCTTTCATTGGATTCTCCATATGATACGACGTTCCGGCGGGGATCATCTCCCCCCGGTGTACTGGCCCTCCTCCCTGAGCAGGGCAATCGCCTCCTCCTCGAGGAGCTTGTACGCTATTTTGCCCACGAGGGTCTTGGGAAGCTCGTCGCGAAACTCTATTTCGCGCGGGCAGCTCCACTTGATGAGCTCCTTGCGGCAGTGGTCGATGAGCTCCTTCTCCATCTCCGGACATTTCCGGGCGCTGTCCTTGAGGACGACATAGGCCCTGACCCGCTCCACCTGGTCCTTGTCCGGGATCCCGATAACGCACGCCTGTGAAACCGCGGGGTGCCGGTAGAGATGTTCCTCCACCTGCGCCGGATACACGTTCATCCCCGACGACTTGATCATCCGCTTCTGGCGGAGCTTGAAGTAGAAGAACCCGTCCCCGTCCATGGTGCAGATATCGCCGGTATGGAGCCACGTTTTGCCGTCTCCATGTTTCTTCAAAACGGCGGCGGTTTCTTCCGGTTGATCGAGATACCCCAGCATGACCGCCGGCCCGGCGACGCACAGCTCGCCCTCCTCTCCGACCGGGACTTCCTCAATGGTCCCGGTCCTGACGATCTTGGCGAGCATGTCGGGGAAGGGAATACCGATGCTCTTCTCCCGGTATTCGCCAATGGGAGTGGCGATGATCCCGGTTACCGCCTCGGTGAGGCCGTATCCCTCCAGGAGCTTGACGTTCCCTCCCTGCTTCCGGACGATCTCCTCGAATCGGTCCTTGACCACCCGCGGAAGACTATCCGCCCCGCTGAAGGCGGCCCTGAGGCACGACAGGTCGGTCTTCTGAAAAAGAGGATTTTTATTAAGAGCCTCGAAAAGCGTGGGGACGCCGATGATGAACGTCGGCTTGTTTTTCCGGATGAGCTTCGCGACATCCTCGGGGGTGAAGGTAGGCACGAGGATCGTCTTCCCTCCCCCCATGAGCGTGCCGTTGACGCAGACGCCAAGGCCGAACCCGTGGAAGATCGGGAGAATGGCAAGGGTCGATGATTCGTCATCCATCCCGGCCCAATGGGCCACCATGTATCCGTGGGAGATGAAATTGAAATTGGAGAGCATGATACCCTTGGGCATGCCCGTGGTACCCCCGCTGTAAAGTATGACGGCAAGGTCGTTCGTGTCCGAAGACCCTTCAGGCGATTCAGGATATTTCTTTTTCATCATATCTTTCCACCAGGTGACCATGGGGTCATCGGGGACCCCGGCGATCTTGCGTCCGGTGGTGGCCTTGAACCCGATCTTCTTGAGCGGCGGGAGATAATCGGGAATTTTTGTCAGGATCAGGTGTTCGAGGGGCGCGTTTTTCATCGCCTCCTTGAATTTTCCGTAAAAGGCGTCAATGGTCAGGGCCAGTTTACTTTTGCTGACAGTTATATAGAATTCAATCTCCTTGGAAGTTGAGAGCGGATGGATCATGCTCGCCACCCCGCCGAGCTTGTTCACCGCGTAGAAACAGATGACGCCCTGCGGCGAGGTGGGCATCGAAATAGTGATGCGGTCCCCCTTTTTCATGCCAAGGGCGGCAAGGGCATTGGCGCACCGGTCTATCTCTTCCGCAAATCGCCTGTAGGTCGAGGTGTATCCCAGGAAATCATAGGCGATTGCGCCGGGTTTCTTTTCGACGCTTTTCATGATTGCCTGATACATTGTAATCTTAGGATAATCCACTGATGCCGGGATGTTTCCGTAATATTTTAACCATGGTTTTTGATCCATATCTACCTCCCAGATAATTCGGCATTGTCGAATAGTTGATTATATTGTAAAATGCAATTCATTTATGTCAATCATTAATCAGCATTATCATTTATTTATTAATTGACTACTTTCTACAGTCTGGGTACCATTACCCCATGAATTCCAGGAAAAACGACAATAGCAAAAGAAAGCTTATCCAATCGATTGAGCGTGCCGCTGATATACTTGAACTTTTTATCAAGGAAAAACGCTCCCTCGGGATTGCCGATATTGCCAGGCTGCTCGATCTTCCCCGCCCGACGATACAGGGAATCGTCAATACCCTCATTGCGCGGGGATACCTCGAAAAAGACCTGGTCAACGTGCGTTACCGGCTGGGGCCCATGCTGTTCCAGCTCGGCATGAAATACGCGACAAACCTGGACCTCGTGAACATAGCGCGGGGATGGACGGAACGGCTCTGTTTCCAGTTCAATCAGCCGGTTAACGTCGGCATGATCGTAGGCGGCCGGGTGGTCGTGGTCCTCAGGATCGAGCCGGAAAACAAGTTCATGGTATTCCCCCAGGCGGGATCGGTAATCCCGTCCCATTCGACGTGCATAGGGAAAATTCTTTTTGCTTTCATGGAAGAGGAGTTTCGGAATGAATTCCTTTCCGGCTACTCCTTTGAACCGCTCACGCCCAATTCCATCACGACGCGGGAAAAATTCGACAGCGAGCTGGCTGTCATCCGCCGGGAGGAAATAGCTTTCGATAATGAAGAAAATATTATCGGCCTTGCCGGCATCGGAGCCCCGATTCGGAACCACCTCGGGCAGGTCATAGCGGCATTTGCGGTCACCGGCAACGCGGAAATCATACATAAAAAGCGGGAAGAGATAATAATTTCCGTCCGGTACACCTCAAAGATGATATCGTCACAGCTCGGGTATTCCGGGGAAGATTCATAACACCGGAATCGGCAGGATAAATCCCATTAATTCAGGATAAAAGCCTGATGGTGAATTGGGCCCGCTCATATGTTCTCCTTGTTGCGCCGGCGCTGCAAAAAAAACGCGCTTTCATGCGACCCCCGGTGCGGACTCCCCGGTCCGCCTACCGCAGCTCGATGGTGCAGGCGCTGATCGGGTCGGAAAGAACATAGCCCGCCGCGCCGGTGGATGTCCGCCGCACCCATCGTTTCTGCCGGGGGTCCCACCGTTCCTCCGGTTCCCCTTCGGGAACTTCGTAGGCATAGCCGACCCTGAAGATCACGTAGAGCCGATGCCCGGGCCTGAGGCCCGAAAGGTGCTCCTTCAGTTTTTGCTGCCAGGGGGCCGCGGGGCCGGCGGCGCTCAGACTGAATCCGGAGGTGGTGTCAGAAAGATACCGTGCCTGCTGTTCCCGGACGCAATCAGCGATGGGATCCCACAGGGGTATATCACCGGGCCTGGAGGGCCACGGCCGGACAGCGTCATGCAGCCTGTTGCCGGCTGCGTCATGGGAAGCCCAGAAGGACCAGACCTGGACGTCACTGGTCCTGTATTTCAGGTTCTGTCCTTTCACCTGGGCGACGCTGTCCAGGCACTTCTGGAGGGTGAAACCCCTTGGCAGGATCTGGCGCATATCGATGGTCATCTCCCTGCCATGCTTGATGTAAAATACCTTCTTCACCGGGTCGTATTCGAATTGAGTCCGGTCGAACTTGCTGATGGGCGGATACCCGGAACCGGATGCCACGATCGATCCGTACCCGAAGTTCGACATGTACTCCTGTGCCGGCTCGTCTGCACGGGCAATGGACGCGGCCAGGAAGATAAGCGCGGCAATCATTCGTTTCATTCAATCACTCCGTCCCGATGCTCTATAATAATCGGCCGCAGGTCATCCATACCCGCCCCCCATTACCTGGAAAGGAGCTTTTCCAGGGGATTTTTCATTTCCTCCCTGAGAAATAGTATCTTCACCAGGGTATCGCCGAATGGATTGGTTTCAGGATAGTTCCTGTCGGACTGTCCGGAATTTCTCCAGGCGTTGTTCTTCCAGTAGTCATAGAAATAGGAATAGATAAAACGGCTCTCCCCGCCGCTCCTGAAGGCGAGCCTGTTCAGGAGGGCGGCGCCTCCCGTGCACAGCAGCATTTTTTTGTCCCTGAGGATGATCTTCATATCGGAAGGATAGAAGGTAAACTCGTGTTTCCGCCGTTCGGTTCCCCGCCACCGGGTAAATTCGATCGATTCAATGTCCGCGATCGCGACCGCCGTTTTCCGGCGGGCGCCCCCTTCCATGGTTTCAACCTCCAGTGACCCGAACTTCACGACCAGGGACCCGGTCCTTTTGTCCCCCCGCGCGTTTACAACAGTGGCGGGAAGATCAGTTGCCCTGCCGGAATCCCTTCGATCACGCACCTCAACCGACGGAGCCGACGGGTCTTCCGGGGAACGGGGCCCGTTCGCGGACGAAGATTTCTTCTCTTCCGCGCCGAGGGCACCCGCCAGAAGCAGCGCCATCACCAGGATTCCCGTGCAACCGCTGATGCGGTCCCTTCTATGCATTCCCGGTATCCCTCAGTTCAAGCTCCGCCATGTCATTGTCCGGGTCAATGGCCAGGATCTTTTCAAAAATTTTCCGGGCTTCCTTCATCTCCCCGGTTTTTTTGAGCGAAAGCCCGGTCAGCATCATGGCGTCGATGAAATTACCCTTCAGGCTCGAGGCCCTGGACGAATACTTGATGGTACCGGAAAAATCATCCATGCAGTAATGGGCCCAGGCAAGATTATACCAGACGTTGGCGTCGAACTCGTTGTTTTCAAGGTACAGCTCAAGGTGCTCCACCGCCCTCGGGTAATCCCCTGCCTTCAGGTAGCATTCCCCGATGAAAAGGTGCGATTGTTCGTCTTTCGAGTTGATGGCCAGGGCCCTGGAGAGGAGCGGGATGGCGTCCTCGTAATGCTGGTGCCACATGAGCTTGAACGCTTTATCGCGGTATTCCACAAGATCACGGTACGCCGGATCGATCTCGATAAGGACCAGGGTCTTGTCATCGGCCTGGGGAGCCCCGTTGACGAACTCCTGGCATTCCCGGACGATCCGGTCGCGGGCCTCTTCCAGCGGCAGCGGAGCTGTGTCGGTGAAGAGCCGCTCCAGGCGCCGTTCCCCGAAGGGAACGCCGTCCCTGTTGACCGCGTTCACGATACCGTCGGTGTAGAGCATGATCCGGTCCCCGTATTCAAGCAGGTTCTGGCCGTCCTCATACATGCCGTTGGAATCAAGGGAATAGCCCATGAAGAGACCGTTGGTGTCCCAGTTTTCGATCATCAGCGTGTCCTTCCGCAGCACCAGGGCCATCTGGTGCGAGGCATTACAGTAGAAAATATCCCGCGCGGGGCTGATAACGGCGAAAAAAGCGGTGACGAAGTCATCGGTCTTGATCGCTTTGACCAGCTCGTTGTTGACATGGCGGAAAATATCCGCGGGGAAGAGCGATGTCTGTATCGCCTCGGCGAAGCTGATCTTCGCCAGGGCCGTGATGAAGGCCGCCGGCATGCCGTGTCCCGAGGCGTCGGCGACGAGAATTCCCAGATAGCCCCCCTTCATCTGGAATATGTCGTAGAAGTCGCCGCCGACCTTGCCCATCGACTTGTAGTAGGCGACCACCTTGATCCCCTCGTGGTAAAAGGGCGTTTCGGGAAGGAGGCCGTGCTGGATGTCTCCCGCCAAATCAAACTCCCGCTGGATCTCGTTGTCTTTCCTCTCCATGAGGAGGAGGGCCCTGTTCAGTTCACGGGTCCGTTCCTTCACCTTTCCTTCCAGGTTCTCGTTGGCCGTCTCCATTTTTTCCGTCATGAAGGTTATTTTATCCGCCAGCGCCAGCGAGAGGAGGATCACCTGTACCAGCGATGAGATCTGCAGCATCCAGCGGGTAACGAAATGATCCGGGATTATGCCGAAAAGCTTCAATGAATAGACAAAGGTCCCGACCCAGAAGGCGGCCCAGGTGATGATATACATCCGGGCTGCCCGGTTCCCGAGCATCAGGACCTTTACCGCTATGACATAGAGAGCAATCGCCATTATCATGATCATGACGATCAGGACGATGATCGTGCCGGTGTAATCGGTGAAGAAGGAAGCCGGGATGAGAGCGGCGAAAACGAAGAGGCTGATCTTCAGCCCCCGGTCTATGACCGGCACATAATGCATGGTATCAAGGAAATATCTCAGAAACTGTACGGCGAATACCGCCGACAGCAGCACCCAGAACGGTATGCTGTGCTTCGCCCACCAGGGGAAGTCCGGCCACAGGTACTGGAAGGCCAGGCCGTTCATGCACAGCTGGAACAAGACAAAGGCCAGGCAGTACAGCACATAATACAGGTAACTCCGGTCCCGGAGGGAAAGAAAGAGGAACAGGTTGTATATAACCATGACCAGCATGGCGCCGTAGTAGATGGCGAATATCACGTCCATCCGGCTGGCATGGTCCCTGAAGGCCGCGGGCGACCAGATGGTCAGGAACAGGTCCATGGAGCCCTTCGTCTGGCAGCGGACATAGCAGGTTCGGCTGCTCGCCGCCGGTTCGGTAATGGAAAAGACCGCGTTTACGAAGGGCACTTCGCGGGAAGAAAACGGAAGGATGTCTCCCGAGGCCCGCTCTTCCATGAGCCTTCGCCCCTTGCCGACCAGGTAGAGGTTGATCCGCTCCATCTGGGGATGGTCAAGCTCGAGGTACCACGCGATATCCGCATCACTCCGGTTTTCCACGGTGAAGCGCGCCCAGTAGACCGAGCTGGTGAAGCCGTAAACGGGATAGTCGTCCTGTGACTGCATGAAAGAGCGCGACAGCTCTCCTCCGGAGACGTCCTGGATGCTCCATTTCCCCCCGGTGTCTTCGAGGATCTCAATGCGCCTGCCGAGGTTGATCTCGGCCAGGTCATCGTCGAGCACAACCGGCATCCCGGCGGAAGCGGCACGGGGAAGGAGGACGCATAAGGCCGCGCCGATGAGCAGAAGCAGCCTGATGAAACGGCTCTTCGCGTATATGCCGGCCGCCGGTATCATATTGAAAACTCAGCCATGACCGGGGTATGGTCCGAGGGTTTTTCCCATGTCCGCGGCTCCCGGTCTATAAGGGCGTTCACCGACAGTCCGGCCATGGCCCCGGTTCCCCAGATGTGGTCCACGCGCCATCCCAGGCCGCGCGCCACGCTGTCCCGCACCCGGTAATCCCAGAAGGAATAATTGCCCGGCTCCGGCCGGTGCTTTCTGAATATGTCAATGAATCCCCACCCTTTCACGGCGGCGAGGGCCCGGTGTTCGTCCGGATGGTACCCCACGTGGCCGAGGAGGCGTTTCGGGTCGTGCACGTCGATCGGCTCCGGCGCCACGTTGAAATCGCCGAGCCAGACCAGGCGGTCCCCCGTCCGGTACCGCCCGCTGAAATAATCCAGGAGGCGGCCGAACCACTGGAGCTTGTACTGGAACCGGTCTGAATCGGGCGATGTACCCTGGGGCACGTAGGTGTTGACGATATCGACGCCCAGCACGCGCACCGCGATGAGCCTCGTCCCCTCGTCATTCCCGGCCCCGTCGAACCCATAGGAGACTTCTTCAATTTCGTGGCGGCTCAGGACGGCGACGCCGTTGTACGATTTTTCTCCGCGGAAGACAGCGCGGTATCCCAGCGCTTCGATATAGGGCGCGGGGAAATCATCGTCAACGACCTTGGTCTCCTGCAGGCACAACACGTCCGGCCGGCTGGCGGCGAGCCACCGCTCGATCACGGGCATCCGTGCCCTGATGGAATTGGCATTATATGTGGCGATCTTCATGGATAATCATATCAATGACCGAAGGAGCTTGTCTAAAATCCCCCCTCTGGGGGGGGTGGGGGGAATAATCAGTCAGCTCCCGCACCGAATCATTTCTTCGCGTCAAGCATTACACGGTTCGTCGGCTGGATGACCGCCTTCCTGTCCGCCAGGGAAACAACCCTGGCCCTGAAGTTGCCCTGCGGATCGCGGTACAGCCTCACCTTCCCCACGTACCGGGCCCCGTTGTAAACCGACGCGGACTGACCATCCTCGATCTTCAGCGACCTGTTCATGCGCACCAGGATGGCGCCGGAATCGCGGGGGTCGAGGACCAGGCCGTTCTCTTTTTTCGCGCTCAGCACGAAGTCGAAGAGATAATCGTATTTCTTCAGAAGCTGATCCCTGGTCTGCAGCGCCTGGGCCAGGTTCCCCCACAGGTTCTCGTAATCGCGGATGATTGATCCGGAAAGGCCGTCGATGGCCCGCAGCGCCGGCGGTACCGAATTCTTATAGGGCACCCTCATCAGCCTCTTGAGGACGATCACCTCGTCGCCGATGCGTTTCCGGAGCACGCCGAAGTCTTCGGCGCTGAACCCGCATTCGCCCAGCAGGGGGTTGTACTCCCTGAGGGAGCCGCCCCGCACCAGCGAGGCCCCGGGCCTGGCGCCGATGATGCCGCTCACCGGCTGCGCGTCCAGAACCGGGTTGTACTTCAGGGTGATGTA
>CAZZHU010000043.1:0-17583 GCA_964654045.1 uncultured Leptospirales bacterium | reverse complement strand
TCGACGCCGGTATCCTGCTTGTCCTTGAGCCGTTTCATCTGCAGGTTGTAGAGGCGGTCGGCGTTGGTAACCCCCGTATCGGCTCCCTTCGCGGCCAGTTCCTTTTCCTCTCTGGCGCGCGCCTCTGCCAGGGCCCGGATCTCGGATTTCTTGCGCCGTATCCGCGCCTGGTACGACGCCCTGACCTTTTTGATCCTGGCCTCCTCTTCGCTCCTGAGGCCGGCCGTCTGCCGGTCGATCTCATCGTCGGGGAGCCCCCGGGAAAGGAGCGCCGCTTCCCTGGCGTAGGTGTCTTTCCTGACCTTCAGGATCTCGCCCAGCATGTCGACTTCGAGCATCTCCATCTCGATCCGGAGGACGTCGATATTGCTTCCCCGCTTCCTCGCGGAATCGATGATCTCCTTCAGGCGGAGGTCATCGAACTCGGTGATGTCCACGTCGATGATCCTGTCGCGCCATTCCCGGTACAGCTTGAAGAGGAGGACGCCTCCCAGGACCACCGCGATAAAAAGCAGGATAAAAAGATAAAGTTTGTAGTTCTTGTTTTTTTTCGTCCTGGCGTACTCTTCCTCGAGCACGTACACCCTGGCCAGCCCTTCCTGGTCGTGGATTTCCTCCGGAAGGAAGAGCGAATGCCCCTGGACGACGTCCTTCTTTATTTCGTTTTCATTTCCCATATACCGCTCCACCCTTTCGGAGGCCGTTCCTGCGTCCGCTCGATGAACATCTCGGCGACCGGAAGCTTGCATTTCCTGAATTTCACGTTGGCGCCGGCCCAGTCGCCGCGGTAATAGAGCTCGAGGCCGAGCTCAAACGCCGACAGCTGCTCCGCAAGGACCCTGTCGTATTCGCTGTCCGGGACCGGCCAGTATATCTTCTGCCCCGTGGTCTTCCCCTTCACCATGACGGTGTCCAGCTCCACGAAATGCAGCCCGTGGGATTCCATGGCGGTTTCGATGTCGTTCCTGACGTACTCGGAGCAGATGACCGGGACCTTGTACACGCGCGTCAGCCCTTCCATCCGCGAGGCGGAGTTGACGTTGTCGCCGATTACCGTGTTGGTCATCCGCACGTAGGAGCCCAGGGTGCCGTAGAAGACCTCGCCGCCGTCGATGCCCACGCCGATTTCGAGAAGGACCGCCCGGTAGACCTTTTCCTCGTCCGCGGAAAGCTTCCCGTTCCGGAGAATGATCTCGTCCCTGATGGCGGTCATCCGGAGGCCCAGGAGCTGGGTCACCTCGTGCAGCTTGTACGCCGCCATGACCGCCTGGTATGATTTATTCGCCCTGGTATCCTCCAGCACGCCGAACACGGCAAGGAGGGCGTCGCCGATGATGGAGCCGATGACCCCGTCCAGGTTGACGATCTCCCTGATGGCCCGGTCGTAGTGGAGGTTCAGGAGCTTGATGATATCAGTGCCGAGGGTTTCGGTAATGAAGGTAAAGCTCTTGATGTCTGAAAAGAGTATCGTGAGCTCCTGCCTGGTGCCCTCCAGTTTTACCATGCGGTCGCGATACGCCTTAAGCACAACGTCCTGGTTGGCGAACTTGCGAAAAATGGTGATGAGGTTGTCAACCGTGCCGGAGAGGGAATTGAAGGCCGCCCCCATGTAGGTGATATCGTCATTGGTCGCGCCGGAAAGGTCAATGAGGTCAAGCTGCTGCGTCTTGATCATCTTCATGATGGCGCCGGTTATGATGTCGATATACCGCAGGAGGAACCGGAGGATATAGATCCCGATGCCGCCGACTATTACGGTGATGAAGAGGATGACCGAGCTGATGATAATCATGTTCCTGCGGGTTTCCGCGTAAAACTCCTGCCGCTCCTCCGCCCGCACGATATAGGCCTTCCACCTGGGATTGTACTTGTACATCCCGAAATATTCGTTGTCGTTAAAATGAAAATAGAGAGGACCTTCGTCCTTGCCGCCGGCTAGCCTCGATTCCATCTCCCCGAGGCACGCCGCATCGTCAAAGGCCTTGTGACGGGGGACCTGTTCGCTGGAAGCCTGGAACAGGATTTTACCCACGGCGTCAAAACCGATGAAGAGGGCCTTGTCGTGTTTCAGATCGCGCTGGCCGTTTCCGGCGCTCAGGCCCAGCTCGTGCCGCCCCTTTTTTTCCATGCTCTCCATGGAGCCTTCCAGGTTCTTGTCAAACTGGAATATTTCGAACTGGTCGTTGCAGTAGGTGTACATGGTCTTCAGGTCCTTGGTGAGGAGCTGGTTCATCAGCGAGAAGAGCTGGGACCTGTTGAAAACGAAGTTGATGTAATTGGTAGAGAAGTTCGATATGAGTATGAAAAGGCTGAAGGTTACGATGATTTTTATTGTTACCGGCCAGACTCTGGTGTTGTTTACTTTTTTTACGAACATACAATATCATCTCTCGGAATAATTGCGGACGGCAATTATACAAAATAGCCTAACGGGTGAGGGCTAATTGTCAAGATTAATACATTGAAGGAGCTAAAATATTAGCTCCTGTTATCTGCCTGCCATTGACAACTTTTACTTAAAAAAAATACAGGACTCGCCGATAGATAAAGTGATGTGGCATAATCATTCGCGGCCGTCATTTCGTGCGTTCTCAAGATGACGGCTGCCGCCCGATGCGGCGCCGCATCGAGACAACTTTTACGTGCAAGAGGGACCACTATGATAAGCAGCTCAGTACCGAGAGAGATCGTGGTAATGTACAATAATGCGCTGGAGCTTTCCAACCGGGGCGACCTGGACGCGGCCCTTACGGAATACCGACGCGCCATCAGCGCCTACCCAGACTTTGTGGCGGCGTACAATAATATCGGCGAGATATACACGCGGATGGGGGATTCCGAGAAGGCCCTGAACTCATACCTTGACGCGCTGAAAATCGAAAAGCATTACCGCGTCCTGCTTAACCTGGGCGTGGAGCATTTCAACCGCAAGAATTATGAACAGGCGCTGAAATACTTCATGGAATCCATAAAGCAGGAGCCCTCTTTCCTGGAAGGGAATTTTTATGCGGGCCTGGTGTATTATACGAAGGCGGACTACAAGAAAGCCGAGAAGTACCTGCTGGCCGTCGTCGCGATGGACCATCGCCACCTCAAGGCGAACTATCTCCTCGCCCACATCTACTACGAGTGGAAGCAGTACCGGAAAACCATTGAATGCCTCGATCGGGTCAGGGACCTGGCTGAAGACAGATCCTTTCTCAACCGCTTTTACGGTTTCTGCCATTTTTACCTCGGCAGCTATGACAAGGCGGTTACCTACCTTACCGAGGCCCTTGAATGCAGGCCCGAATACGCACGCTTCAAGAAATACCTGGACAGGCTCACCTACGAGAACAGGATGAAGGAGATCGGCGATATAGAGAAAGCCATCCGCGACCTGGAAGAGGACCTTTCGCAGCGGGAGGCCCAGGTCCTGGACCTGACCAAGCTCAGCATGCTCTATATATTCAAGGGAGAATATAAAAAAGCCGAAAAACTCCTGCAGACCCACAAGAAAAAACTGGCATAGACTATAACGAAGGCGGGGTCTCGAGACTCCGCCTTCGTTATAGTATCTCTACCAGGAAATGTATTTGAACGAAAAGAAGTTTCTCGACGAACCTACCGAAGCATCATTAAAAATAATTTCGCCGGACCTGTAATTTCTGCAAGAACTGTCTTTGCAAAAAGTATTTGATGAATTCATTGTCATGATCCTCCTTTAATTAATTAGAATAATATAACAGTATTTTAGAATATTGTCAAGTTTTAAATTTAAAAAATATTATTTCCCCTGTTTTTTCAAGAAAGTCGGCCATTATATTTTATTGTTGAATTATTCATGCAACGCATGCATCATGCGGATACGGATCAACTTTAATACGAGGAAGGTAAACCCATGACATTGACAAGCATTCTCATTCTTCTGGCGATCGGACTCGTGGCCGGATGGCTGGCCGGAATGATATGGAAAGGGGGCGGTTTCGGACTTCTCTGGAATCTCATTATCGGTGTCGCAGGCTCATTCCTGGGCGGCTGGCTTTTCAGGCTTCTCGGCATATCCTTCGGCGGGATCATCGGGTCCATCGTCGCCGCCCTGGTCGGCGCGCTGATACTCCTCGCCATAGTAAACCTGATCAGGAAACGATAGGGGCCAATGCCACGTATTACGGGAATGGACAGGTGCGGCAGTGAACCGGGCGTGTCCATTACCGGTTCCCCGTTATTTCTCATCCGGGGCGGTCCATGGTCGTTATCATAGATGACTGCCGGGAATGCCGATATCACTTCACCCACTACGGATCAGTGGTACTCTGCAGCTTCAACGACATGACCACCGTTCGGCACGTGTTCGAGGCTCCCTGGGGCCCGGTACTCGTGATGAACTGTCCCCTGGCGGACGCGGCCGAACTGCATGGCGGTCCAGAGGATTGACCGCGCCTACCCGGTAATGGACTCCAGCTGTTTCCGCAGCGCTTCCTGGGAGGCCGTTTCCCTGTATACCTGGAGGGGAATGAGCTTTCTCATGTTACCCGATACCTTGATCTTGCGGGCGACCCATCCCTTCATGCCGACGGACCAGTCGCCCTTCACCAGTATGGAAAGGGCGTAATCGGCCGGCATGGACATCTCCACGTCGGCCCGGGGCGCGTGCCCCTTCTGGATTATGCCGCCGTTAATGCACATGGCTATCTCTCCGCTGGCGTCGGCAACCATGAGGTTCACGACAACATCTTTCATGGCCTTCGGTATATCAAGTCCGGCCGCGGCCTTTGTTATCTCGTCAACCTTCGCGAACCATTCATCTGATAGAAATCTGGGCATTGGATACTCCTTCTCGTTTGTCACGCGTGATCTCCCGGTGCTGTACGACATCCGGGAGGGACGGGTCCGCACCCGTCTCTACCGGATGATAATTCACTTCACTTCGCTCATGGGAATCTCCGGGGCGTCGGTCCTCTTTTCCCGGCCGTGAGGACATCCTGATTATCCGCAACGGGTGCTCCACTTGCCCCGGCAAATTTTTTTGTTTGCCAAGGTGATTCCGCTTTTTTATTCTTTTACCTGGGTCGTTAAAAAGACCTGGATGCTCATCTGCTCGATCTGGCCCTGCAATTCCTCGATTCCATCCATGTGGGCGTCTTCATCATTCAGTATCTGCTGCAGGACATCACGGGTCGCAAAATCCTTGACCTCCCCGGCCAGCGCGATCGCGTCATTATACGCCCTGATGGCGCCTTCTTCCGCGGTATGGTCGTTGGCGAGCTGCTTGTCAACCGTGGCGCCTATCATGATTTTGTTCAGGTTGGTGACGGTCGGGGTGCCTTCGAGAAACAATATGCGTCCGATGAGCTTTTCAGCGTGCTTCATCTCGTCGATCGCCCGTTTTTCAAAATGCTTGTGCAGCTTCTCGTATCCCCAGTCATCGCACATTTCAGAATGAACCATGTATTGGTTGATAGCCGTGAGCTCATCCGCGAGAAGAGAATTGAGCGTGGAAATCAGCTTGTCATTGCCTTTCATTGTCGCCTCCCTGTCGGTATAATTTTTAATAAATTCAGACAGCTCGATTTGATGAATTCGAAAATCCTTTCGCGCCGCCTGCAGTTGCGTCGCACAGGAAACATATTAATAATGATTCTCAATATTAATATAAAAATTTGCAAGTGTCAACTATTTCTTCATGACATGCAATTCAGTTGAGAAAATAATTTTCCATCACCAGTCAGCAGCTTGTTCAGGCTTAACGGATGTTCACCGATAACTATCGGCAGTAGTGCCGCCCGGATGGCCCGAAGCATTGCTTGCAATGCCGGCGAATAGAAATCCTACAGAAAAATCAGCGACTCAAGATCCGGCAGGGAAAAGAAATTGCTGTACAGAAAAATCGCATAGAGAATCATAAGCCCCAGGGCCTCCCACCGGTTTATAAGTCTTCCCGAAGTTATAAATATCTGTATGATGACCGCTGAAAGAACCAGGAACGGCATGGCAAATCCTATAATTCCTCGGGATATCGTAATCGGGCTGATAAGGGTACAGATGCCGAGGACAACCAGCTGAGTAAAGATATTTGAAGCATAAACCTCTCCAATCGTAACATCCGCTTTCTTTTTTAACGTTGCCTGAAGGCTGATGGCCAGCTCGGGCAGGCTTGTGCCAAAGGCGAATAGTATTACACCCATCGTCAGGGAGGGAATCCCCACCGCAAGGCCGAGCCGTTCTCCATTGTCCAGGGCCAGTTTTGCACTGAAGATAATTCCGAAAATCGCGGCAACCGCCCAGAGCGCATGAATCCAGATGCTCCCCCTGGGGGGTTCATGGTGCTGATGTTTCTCCTTCATGGCTTGACGAATCACGGATATGATATAGGGGATGTAAATAATTATGAGCAGCGCCCCATCCAGGCGGGAAAGCCTCCCGTCCATGGAGAGGACCATGACCAGCGCGGCGGATAGTATCATCCAGCTCGATTCCCTGTCCCTTATCTGCTCATGAATATCGATAGGACGGATAAAAGCGCACAGGGCGGTCACAAAAGTCAGGGTCACGAAATTGGACCCGATGACGTTACCCACGGAGATGTCCGATTTGCCCGCCGCTATGGCAAAACCCGATATCGTCAGTTCGGGCAGGGATGATAGAACACTGACGCCGAGAACAGTGACGACCAGTTCATTCACGCGGAAGAATTGCGCTATAGGCGTGATTTTACGGATTACAATCTCAGAGGATAGCCACAGAATCGCGATTCCAGTAAGAAATAATAACAGGTAAACAAGCATGATACTGTCCCTGAAAAGAGAAATTTTGTTCTCAATATCACTTATAATACATTGTGATAAAAATATCCAGTAAATTTCTCACCCCTGAAGGAAGAGCTGTCCTGATCCGCCCGCAAATATCGCACGACCAGAACCGGGCGGCGCGCCACCCGGAAAACCCGTCAGAGTTTCCGCCCCGCTTCCGACCCCTCCCGTATCGCCTCCAGCACCTGCCGGGCCTCCCGCGCGTCGCCGATAACATGCACTTCAGCGATGCCCTTCACGACTGCCGACAGATTGTCGACCGGCTCCGCACCCGTGGCCAGTATGATGCAGTCCATGCCGGATATCCTCCCATCACCGTCCCGTCCTTCCACGAGGGCACCGTCCGCGGTAATCTCCTTCACCACCACCCCGGTGAGAACACGGACCTCCTTGCGGCGGAGCTTCTCCATGAGAAGCTCGCGCCCCTCGCTGAACATGTCCGCGCCCACGGCCTCGGTCATCTCCACGATGGTCACTGCTGTCCTGCCGATGGTTATGTTGTCCCCGGTATTGGCAAGGAACGAAGCGGTTTCGCACCCCACCATGCCGCCGCCGATGACAAGGACCTTCCCGGGCGCTATGTCAACCGAGCCCGCCAGCACCTCGTGGGCCGTGAACACGTTGCCGCCGTCCGCGCCGGGGATGGCCGGCCTGCGGGGCATCGCGCCGGTGGCCACCACCAGCGCGTCTGGCCCGACCTCCGCCACCAGCTCCGGGGTCACCTCGACGCCGAGGGCGACCGCTGCCCCGGCCTTCTCCGCCTGGCGGAAAAGATACTGCGTCACCCTGCACAGCTCCTGCTTGCCCGGCGGCACCGCGGCCAGGTTGAACTGGCCGCCCGGCGCCGCGTCCTTCTCATAGAGGCGCACGTCGTGGCCGGCCAGGGCCGCCACGCGGGCCGCCTCCAGGCCGGCCGGGCCGCCGCCGGCTATCATCACTTTTTTCCTTTTCTCCGCACATTTGATCTCCAGTTCGCGCTCGCGGCCCACCGCGGGGTTAACGATGCAGGTCATGTCCCCGCCGCTCTCGCGGTTGCGCACGCACCCGAGGCCGCAGCCTATGCAGGGGGCGATGTCATCCCAGTCCCCGGCCGCCGCCTTGGCGGGCCACGCCGGGTCGGCGAGGAGGGCCCTGCCCAGCACCACCATGTCCGCGTCGCCGCGGCGCACGATATCCTCCGCCATGCCCGGATCGACGATCCTCCCCACCACCATCACGGGGACCGGCACCGCCTTTTTTATTTCGGCCGCGCTCTTCGCGTTTAGGCAGAAGGGCGTGCCGGTCGGCGGTATCACGCGCCACGACAGGTCCGGGTACACGCCGCTCGAGACATGGAAGCCGCTCACGCCCGCGTCGGCGAAGAGGGAGGCGATGTATTCCGTTTCGCGGATCTCCCTTCCGCCCGGGACCTGCTCTTCCGCGGACAGCCGCATGGTTATGGGGAAATCCTTCCCCGCCCCGTCCTTCATGGCGCGGATCACCTCCAGGGGAAACCGGAGCCGGCCGGCCAGGTCGCCGCCGTAGGAATCGGTGCGGCGGTTGCGCAGCGCCGACAGGAACGATCCGGCGAGCATGTAGCTGTGGGCCGCGTGGAACTCAAGCCCGTCAAAGCCTGCCGCCCTGGCGCGGCCCGCCGCAGCGCCGAACTGTCCGATGACTGCGCCTGTCTCGGCGGCTGAGAGCTCCCGGCATTTCATCCTGGTGAGATTGTTCACGATCCCCGCGGAGGGGCCGACCGCGGCGGTCCCGTTGAAAAGGGGGGCCAGGGATTCGGGACCGGGGTGCGCAATCTGGGGGATGATGCGCGCGCCGTGGGCGTGGACCGCGTCGGTGAGGCTTTTCAGGCCCGGGATGAAGGAATCATCCCATATCCCCACGGTGCGGGGAATGTAGGGCGACATCCCGTCAATGGTGCACACCTCGAGGATAATGAGGCCTGCGCCGCCCCGGGCGCGGGCCTCGTAATAGTCGATAAGCCGCCGCGATACCGTGCCGTCTCCCTCGGCAAAATCCGTCGCCATGGGAGCCATGGCGATCCGGTTTTTTATCTCCATCGTCCCGATCGTTACGGGACTGAACAGTGTCGAGAGTTTCTTCATTGGAAAACCTCCAGATAATTTGGCCTCACCCCGTCTTCGGCGCGCCCTCTCCCATTAAACTCGGGAAAAAGGAGAGGGTTTCCGTATCAACGGTTTTGATCAAACAACCCCCTCTCCGATAACTATCGGTTTTGCCATGCCCAGGAGCACGAACACGATCATTATCAGGAGGGCCGATGAGATCGGGCCTCCCTTCGTTGTCATTTGCCGTTATTGTGCGAAATTATTTCTTTACTAATAAGAAAATCCAGCGATTCAATCCGCGAGGGCCGGCATCCAGGCCGGCTCCTCACTGGACAGACGAATTCGACAGCGCATTATCACGATATGTCAAACCGGTTCCGGCGCGGGACGTCTCCAGCTGCCGGGCGGAAAGAACCCGTATGACCTGGTTCTTCCTCACCCCGAAACGATAGGTCTCCGGATGGCTCATCATGAGCAGATCGATCCTCCTGCCCCGTATCTTTCCGCCGATATCCACGGCGAGGTAATCCCTGCCCCTGTAGTTAAAAAGGGTGCCCATCGGTATGACGGCCGGGTCCACCGCCGCGATATGTATCTTCCGCCTGGTGTAATAGTCGATGCTCTTTCCCGTGGCAGTCCGGCCCGCCCAGATGCCGTTGCAGCAGCTTCCCGGGCAGTAGGCGGTGACGGTGAAACCGTTCATTTCAATGCCCGCGTCAATGCCCGCGCCCGGCTCCCCGGCATTCCCTGATGCCCCGGGGACAGCGCTCTGCCTGATGGCAATCGCTTGAAGCAACGATAGTACGCCGAAGTAAAACAGCAGTATTGCGGTTACGAGCAAAACGCCTTTTTTGTCCTGGATCATTTTCAGCATACTCATTCTCTGGATAGCGCTCCCGGAACGGATGACGGCACAGGGCTGCCCCGTTCTTGAACATGATGTCATATTCAATAAAAAAATATCCGGCCCGGATTTGTCAATGTTTAATGAGAATAATTATTGATGGTATGAAAAAAAAGGGGCTTATTCTTCGCTGAATCCGGGGCCGGGGATCATGGAAGCCGTTGATCAAAATCCTGTCATGTCAAATTTCCAGTAGGGGCCTTCTTTGACAAAAGGCAATTCCATGCCGTTATCGACGCGGATGACCGCGCGCGAACCCTTCCGGTCGATGCCGACAACGGCGCGCGACGCGGCTGTACCGATGACGCTCTTGTTCCTGTCCAGCGCGAGGGTCAGGGCGCAGTAGTCGCGCACGGTAAGCTTCTTCAGGCGTTCCGCCGGGACATTGAATTTCTCCGAAAGGGCGCTTAACTGCCGGTCTTCCATCCGTGAAAAAAGCCCGGTCATGTAACGGATCTTGCGCACGCTTTCGCGCGAGAGCTGGCGCTCCAGGAGGGCCGCGTCGGATTTCCGGAAGGCCTCTTCAAGATCATGGAAGGCCGCCTGCGGCGTAAGGGCCGCCCGGGGGGCGCACGACATCAGGACGATAAGCGGCATCAGGATCAGCCGGGCCGATTTTAGTAGACGCATCGCGCAGTTCCTCCGTCAAGCTCCACGATCATGTTGTCAATGAGCCGCGTGTCGCCGTAGAAGACCGCCGCGGCAATGACCGATTTTTCGGTGATGGTATCGACCAGCTCCAGGTCGCGGTACCGCACGGCCGAAATGTAATCGATCTTTTTCGGGCTGGATTCATTGATGATGTTTATCATGGCGATCGTGATCGCCCTCACCGAGCGTTCGCCTGAGCGGAGCAGGTCCTCCGCGCTCGCAAGGGCCCGGCTGATGGCAACGGCCCTCTTCCGCTCGTCCGGCGAGAGGCGCTTGTTCCGGGAGCTCATGGCGAGGCCGTCCTCCTCCCGCACCGTTGGGGCGATGATGATGCGCAGCGGGAAGTTCAGGTCCGCCGTCATCTTCTCGATGCTCACCGCCTGCTGGATGTCCTTCTGGCCGAAGACCGAAACATCCGGCTGTACGATATTGAAGAGCTTGCTCACCACGGTATAGACCCCGCGGAAATGGCCCGGCCGGTGGGCGCCGCACAGGTTCTTCGTGAGAATGTCCACGTCGACGAAGGTCAGGTTGTTCCTGTACATTTCACCTTCATCGGGAACGAATATAAGGTCAACGCCGGCGCCCCGGGCGAGATCGAAATCCCGCTCCAGATCTTTTGGATAATTGGCGAAGTCTTTCTGGTCATTGAACTGGATCCGGTTCACGAAAATACTCATGACCTGGTAATCGGAATGTTTTTTCGATTCCTCCACCAGGGAGAGGTGTCCCCGGTGCAGAAAGCCCATGGTGGGGACGAAACCGATCCGTTTCCCCTCTTTCCGTGCCCGGGCCACGCTGGCGCGGACGTCATCTATCGTATGTACCACCTGCATCATGTTCTCCTGCCCTGCTCCCTCCCCCTTGATGGGGGAGGGTCGGGGTGGGGGTGACAAAGTCCCGTCATTTCACCCTCCCCTATCCCCTCCCATCAAGGGAGGGGTATTCTTCAAACCTTCTCCGCGGCGATGAGCATCATGTCGCCCATGCAGAGCCGTTTTGCCATGACATCGGCGATCTTCCGCGGGACAGACCCCGGCTTTCCGAAGCCGCTGCCGTAGGTGGTGCACCGTAATACCCGGAAGCCTTTCCGCTCAAGCAGTTTTTCAATCGCCGCGCGGGAAAAAAAATAAAGGTGCTCCGGAAAGTTGTAGAAGCGCCACTCTTTTCCATACAGGCGCATGAAATTGAGGCCGCCGGCGCGACAGGTGGAGATGAAGAGCCGCCCGCCCTTTTTCAGCTCATCGTGCGCCTTTTCCAGGAACCGGTCCGGGTAGTGGAGGTGCTCGATGGATGCCCAGAGGGTGATGAGGTCAAAGGGCCGGGCAAAGGCTATTTCCAGGTAGTCGTCCTCGTACACCGCCAGTCCGGCCCCGCGGGCGAATTCAACGCACGCGGATGACACGTCAACCCCGGTGGTCTCCCATCCCCGGTCATTCAGGCAGGAGAGAAAATAGCCGGCGGCGCACCCGATATCGAGGACCCTCTTCTCTTCCCCGAGGCTCTGCTCGAATTCGTAGAACCCGAGGTCGCGGAGGTTGAGCCCTATGACGCGCTCGATCTCGCGGCGCGTGGCTTCCGAAAAATAATTATCGTAACCCCGGTCGGTCCTCTTCGTAAAGTACGACTCGCCATAGTAAGCGCCGATCTCGTCAGGGCCGGGACGGGGAGAAAGATACTCGAGACCGCAATGGGGACATTTCACCAGCGTAAAAGGCGTCCCGTCACGGGAAGCTTTCTCATAACGGGGTTTTCCCTCGGGTCTGCCGCAGATAATGCATCTGACATGTTCCATGGCCGGTTTTATCCTGCTGAACCATCCTGTCAAAAATATTAAATCATTCCATAATTGTACTGCGATGGCAAGCACCAGGGGCGGCACCGCGCTGGATCGCGCCCCGGATGAAGAAGATTATCGGATGACACGCATTTTATTGCAAGTAGAATTTACCGGTGCACCGCATCAGGCGCTTCTCATTCCCTGATATCGGACATGCTGTTTCTTCAACGACTTGAAAAGACCGGTGCCAATCCCCCGCCTCCAGCTTTTCCTTTTTTTCTTGCTATTTAAACCAAACGTTGTCTACTATTCCCCGGAAAGACATTCTTCGCACAAAGGAGCAGGGATAATGAGAAAAGGAATCAACAGCAACGCTTCCGGCGGCACGGTATACTTTCTTGGCTTCATCGGTTCGGCCGTTTATTTCATTTCAAACGCCACCGGTTTCTGGATGGGAGTACTGGGCTTTTTAAAAGCCATTGTATGGCCGGCATTTCTTGTATATGAGGCATTCAAGCATTTCGGTATCTGATTCACCGCTGTAAACGGGCATTAAAAACCGGCTGAAGAATAGTAAACAGTATTTGCAGGCCATTATCAGTTCTATATAAAGGATACCCCGGGCGATTGGTTTGCCATGAATACATACACCAATGCTGTCATTATAATCTGTTTCTCACTTTTTTCGCTATCAGCAACGAATAATTACGAAAATGGAGAAAAACTATTCCAAAGGTATTGCGGCAGGTGTCATGGCGTTACTGACATACGAAGCGGTTCCCTTGTCTTTCATTCAAGGAAAACCATCGCTTCGCGATACAGGAATAGACCAAGGCAGTTACTGTATAAACTTGAGAACATTGACAAGTATTCCATCAGCAATACCATGATAACCGCTGTCCACAAAATAGAGGATAAAAAGGTCCTTGTATTGATAGCGGATTACCTCGGCAATCCGGATCTGCCTTCGAACCACCGGGAAGCCGCTCCGTGATTAATATCCGCAAACGCAGGACAATGCTTGCAGAACCTGCCGCTGTGCAACCGACATCCCGACCTACACGGGGACGGGGCCCCTCTCCCGGATAATAGTATCATCCCTCATTTCTTTATTGCAGGCTGCCGGCTCACCTTTAAAGATATATTCCCTGCAGATGTAATTCCTGATGTTTGACATGTCCAGAAACGTGGGGACATGCCGCCAGATCCGGAGCATGGACGGAAGGACCCTTCTGATCCCGCCGAACATCCTGACCGGGTTCAGCAGGTCCCGGTCGGACCCGAAATGCTCTTCCACGATACCGTCAAATGCCGGGGTATCGCCTGTCACCGTGCCGATGACAACATTCCTGATGTAATTGCTTAATGGATGGATCACGATAGACAGCGGCGAATGCTCTCCGAACCAGATGCGCATGAACTCTTTTTCCGGGAGACCCTGTTTTTTGCGGAACATGGTCAGCAGGATAAGTCCCGGCGATTCCTTCCCGCACGGCCATGACCTTTCGGAAAGAAGGTAGGGCGACTCGTGCACGGCATATCCGTAAACCGAGCGGTCCGGATTCCGGTGCCGCTCCAGCTCCCCGAGCACGGCTGATTGGTCGATCCCGGCCAGGGAAAACATCGCCATGCCGTTCCGGTTCAAAGGCAGGATTGTCAGGAAAGGCTGCTCCGCCGCGGACAGGGTCAGCTTGCAATTTTCCGGATCGTGCTTCATCACGGCCGGCGCAACCGTATTGAGAATATAATCCCTGAATTCCGCAAGGGTGATATTCTTCAGATTATCTTGCAGGCAGAAAATATATTTTTCCATAACTCCCCGTGACTAATACATGAATCAATATTGAAACAGAGATACGCTGCATCATGGCGCAAATTTTTGAAAGAACATTTTAAATCTTTTTTCCGCCCGGGACTCTTTTTCATGAAAGCGCATATGACGGGATGGAGCAGGCATCCCTCCCGCCTCTTTTCGCGCAGGGCATGGGGTTACGATGAATCGATATGTCCCCGCGGCTCTACCGGCCCGGATAGATGACCGCCATAATGACTGCCTTGTCCTGCCTCGAAAGGTTCGTCACGTTGTGGGGAATGCCCGCCCGGTAGTAAATGCTGTCACCCTCATCCAGGGTTTCCTCACGGTCGCCCAGGGTGACCCTGACCGCGCCCTGGTTGACCAGCAGGAATTCTTCGCCGTCGTGTATCGACAATTCATCGCTCCCCGCGTCGGCGGTGAGGGTCAGGAGAAAAATCTCCATGTTCCTGCCGGTGACGCCGCTTGCCAGGGACTGGTAATGGTAGTTCGGCCGTTCCGAGGCCCCGGCGGCATGGCGCGCGATGTTCATGCGGTCCTTCCCGCGCACCACCATGTAGCCCGATACAGGCCGCTCGCCCAGCAGGCATCCCGTTTCGATCCTCAGGGCCCGGGAAATCCTTACGATCGCGGCCACGTCGGGAAGGAGCCTGCGCTCTTCAATGGCGGCGAGCCTGTCGACATCGATGTCGGCGATCCAGGAAAATTGTTCAAGGCTGAGGTGGTGCCTGGTGCGGAGGTCTTTGATGCGCTGCGAGATGGGGACGACTTCTTCCGGTTTCTCCTGCTCCCGGTAAAAGCCCTGCACGTCTTCGAAATAATCCCGGTATTCCCTGCTTTCGTACATTACGTCCATACGTATCCTCCCATGAGTAAGATTCATTCCCCTCATTACCGAGGACCGCGCGGTCGTCCTTTGCGCGGCCGGGAGATGCAGCTGTAAATCCTCTCCAGGCCGCCGGAACGCATCCGCGGGCAGGACGCATTTGACCATTAGTTCAGGACGCTATATTTGTCAAGGATTATGCGTCGACCGTTTCGGATAATTATGCGGACAAAGGACCAGTATGTCCGTTGGGTTGCCTGTTTCCGCCGGCACTCTCGCAGTCAAGCCTTCCGGGTCGTCTTCATCACGGCCGGCTCAACCGCGCGCAGGATAGAATCCCCTAGTACGGCCGGGAGAAACAGCGCCGGTCAATCTATTTTTCAGCTTTAATAACCTCGGCAAGGCACACACGGGCTGATCTATAAAGCCTTGAAAACCCGCTGTCGCCCTTCATCAGATATTCCACGTTGCCGCCGCTCCTGTACCGCCTGTTCACGGTAAAATAATAAAACAGGGCGCAGTCTTTTTCAGGAATCGGGGCATGGAGGGTTTTTGTCGTAAAAAGCGAAGCGTTTTCAGCCTCACTGAAATATCCATAACACAGCACGGCGAGCATTACCGTTTCTCCGGTTACCGGCAACATTACACTAAAGATAATTCCGGTGTCAACCCGCTCAATGATGGCTGATGGAAAACCCGAGGGAATCCTGGCCGATGATCTGCGACAGGTCATTGAGGAGACCGTCGGTGGGCTTCACGTTGAAGGTCGAATGCGCCTTGATGATCTTTTCGCCTTCCTTCGCGTTCACATGGAAAAAAATAGGGCAGTCCCCCCTGTGCCGGGTAAAGATCGTTTCCATGGACTTGAGGATATCGTCATCCACGCCGATAGCGTCAAGCCTGATGTGAAGGGCCGATATTGACTCCTGCCGCACTTCCTTGAGGGACTTCACGGCGGTCGCGATCAGCTTCATCTGGGTGTCGCTTTCGGCCTCGATCGTGCCGGTGACCATGACCGGCGAGCCGCTCATGACAAGCTGCTCATGCTTGGACAGCACCTTCTCGAAGAAGATGACCTCCACGGAGCTGTCCATGTCCTCCAGTTCCGCCAGGGCGTAGCGCTTGCCCGTCTTCTGGGCCCGCTTCACCTGGAGGTTCGCCAGGATCCCCACGATGGACACGCTCCTGCCGTTGTATTCTTCGGTCAGGTTGGACAGGGAAACGGACGAGAACATCCGTATCTCCTTCTCGAATTTCGCCAGGGGATGGCCGGATATGTACAGCCCCAGCACCTCCTTTTCATGGGTGAGCTTCTCATTGTCGTGCCATTCGGGGATGGAGAGGAGGTCGACATGGACTCCGGCGCCCGCGCCGGCGGCCGGCTCGCCGCCGAAGAGGTTCCCCTGGCCCGACGCCCGGTCCTCCTGCAGGCGCCGCCCGGCCTCCAGGATGATGTCGATGGAGGCGAAAAGCTGGGCCCGGTTCTCGTGGAGGCAGTCCATGGCGCCGAGCTTGATGAGGGACTCCAGCACGCCCTTGTTCACCGTTAGGGAGTCGATGTTCTCGAGAAAATCCTTCATGGAATTGAAGGTTCCCGCCCGCTTCCGCGCCGCCACGATGGATTCGATGGCCTTCGATCCCACCCCCTTGATGGCGGAGAGGCCGAAGCGGATAGATGTATCCTCGATGGTAAAGTCATAGTCGCTCCGGTTCACCGACGGCGGCAGGACCTCGATGCCGGCGGCGCGGCAGTCGTTGATGTACTGGATCACGTCGTCCTGGCGGTCCGGCTGGGCCGACAGGAGGGAGGTCATGTACTGCAGGGGATAGTGGGCCTTCAGGTAGGCGGTCTGGTAGGCCACCAGGGCGTACGCGGCCGAATGGGACTTGTTGAACCCGTACTCGCCGAACTTCTTGATCATGTCGTAGAGGTTCTCGGCGAGGTTCTTGTTTATCCCGTTCTTCTGCGCCCCCTTCAGGAACTTCTCCTCCAGGGCGTTGATTATGTCGATCTTCTTCTTGCCCATGGCCTTGCGGAGCTCATCCGCCTGCGGCATGGTGAAGCCGGCGATGATCTGGGAGATCCGCATGACCTGTTCCTGGTACACCACCACGCCCAGGGTATCTTTGAGAACGGGTTCCAGCGTCGCGTGCGGATACTGGACGAGCTTCGGGTTCCGCTTCCGCTTGATGAAGTCGTCGGCCATGCCGGAGTTAAGGGGTCCGGGACGGAAGAGCGCCACGATGGCGATGATGTCCTCGAAACAGGTGGGCCCGAGGCGCCGCAGAAGTGTCTGCATGCCGCTGCTTTCGAGCTGGAACACCCCCTTGGTATCGGCCTTCCTGAGCAGGTCATAGGTCTTTTTATCGTCGAGGGGGATCGTGTCGATATCGACGGTTTCCCCTTTTGTTTCCTTGATAAGCTTCAGGCACTTGTCGATGATGGTGAGGTTTTTCAGACCCAGGAAATCCATCTTGACCAGGCCCGCTTTTTCCAGTGCGTTCTTCTCGAACTGGGAGGAGATGGCGCCGTCCTTGTCCATGTAGAGGGGCACGTAGTCCGTAAGGGGCCCGCGCGAGATGACGATGCCGGCGGCGTGGCGCCCGGCGGACCTGATCAATCCTTCCAGCTTGAGCGACGTGTCGATGAGTTCCTTCCCCGTTTCGCGGTCCTTGTACAGGGCCTGGAAATCCTTCGACTTGGCCAGTGTATCCTGGAGCTCCTTCTCCTCGATGAGCTTGCTGATCTCGTTGG
>CAZZHU010000042.1:19545-28028 GCA_964654045.1 uncultured Leptospirales bacterium | reverse complement strand
GCCGCGACTGGCTCAGCATCTGCAAGAGTAACCAGGCCCGCACCAAGATCAAGCGGGACTCGCACTACGGATTTTCCGAGAAAAAGAAGGATCTCATCTTCACGCGGGACAAGCCGGTAACTTTCGCCGAGGAGCTGCTGGAAAGCTTCTCCGGGTCAGATTCGTTCAGCAAGAAACTGGATACGGCCATCGAGTTCGTCAATAATATTGAAAAAGACGAAGGCCTTTCGGTCGTTCCCTATTTCATTGATTATTTCACCGAGGAAATGAAGGGGGACTCCGAAACGCGGCAGGTCCTTTCCTACATGATTTTAAAAGACATGACTAAATTCGTGGATCCGTCCAAACTCAAGCTCGAGGGACTCCGGCAGAAGGTCATCGATTTTATAAAAGGGAATCAGGACCTCGCCCTGCTGTCCATGAAGATATCCTCATACGATTACAAGAAGGACCTGGTGAACCTTATCGAGGAATCCCGTGAGGACTGGCCCCAGGTGCTTTCGGAGCTGCTCTTTGAAACGCCGGTGAGGATCCACAAGTATATCTTCAACAACCTTATACGCAACCATTCGTATAAGATCATCAATGCCTTCATAGACCGTGTCATTACCGGTGCAAAGCAGTACCCGGAAATCTTCATCTGGGTCGCGAAGAACCTGCTGACAATGCAGTGGGATTACGACTGGCTCGATTATTCCCGCGAGCGCCTCGCGGTCACCGGCTTCAGGCTGATGAACGAGCTTAAAAAGATAGAGATGGAAGGCAACCGGCTGAAGAACATGGTCCTCGACGTTCTCTTTGACGGCAATTCAGCCGTTCTGAAAACTATCGTCGACCAGTTCGAACCAGGGTTCCTGGGGAAGCTCTATGACCTGTTCTGCAACGTATCCTACGTGGAAGAGCCCCAGAAGGAGGCCTTCCTCGCGGTCATTCGCTCCAGATACGGTGATTTCCAGCCGGTACAAGCCCAGCCCGATGAGGCATGGGAGTTCGACGTGGAGAAGCTGATCGTTTCCCGGGAGGGATGCGAGAAAATGAAAGCGGAGCTTGAACGCCTGGTCTCCGTGGAGCTGGTGAAATTGTCCAAGGAGCTTACCAGTGTCGCGGATGTTTCAGCCGATATCAGGGAGAACGTTGAATACAACGCACTGATGGAAAAGCAGGCGACCCTGGAGCTTACCATATCAAAACTGGACAATGAAATGAAAAAGGCCCAGATCCTCAACCGTGACGAGGTCTCAACCGAGTCGGTCAACATCGGCACCACGGTCATTCTCCAGGAAGCTGCGGGCGGCGAAGAACGGGATTACACCATACTGGGGCCGTGGGACGCTGATTTTGAAAAGCGGATCCTTTCATACCGTTCTCCCATTGCGCGGTCGCTCCTGGGATTGAAGCAGGGCGATCTGGTAAACCTTGATATTGAAGAAGGAAAGAAAGACTACAAGATCAAGGAAATTCAGAAATACAGGATATAACGCGGGCTGTCGGGCGCCGGAAAGAAGGCCCCCTTCATATAAAAAAAGAGAATTTTATTTGACAAATAGTGGCATTCGCTCGTATGGATTAATCCTGACAAGCCGCGATGGTGGAATTTGGCAGACACGCAAGATTCAGGATCTTGTGGGCATTACGCCTGTGAGGGTTCAAGTCCCTCTCGCGGCAAAAAACGACGATCATGATCGTCGTTTTTTTTTTGTGTATACGCACGGGTTTTTTCAAAAAAATTTTACATTCCGGCTTCCAATCCGTATACCCCTCCAGGAACACATATTCCGCTGAGGAGGCCTATGAAGATCGCATCAACAACCTGCCTTACGCTTATAGCCCTTTTCTGTTCATGCGGTTATCCTGACAGGTACAAACCGCTTCTTTACCTGCCGGAGCCTGAAATCCGCGGCATGGAGATATTTCTCCCGGCGGCGACAATCCTTGAGCAGGAGACCCTCCAGGCCAGGGCCTATGTTATACTCGACAGCGGCAGGAAAGAAAAGGCTGAATCAGTCGCCTGGGAAACCATGAATGCAGACATTTTTTCGGTCGACCAGGGGGGTATCGTTACCGGTCTCAGGCCCGGCACCGGATCCATCCGCGCCCGCCTTGACGGATTCGAGGCCATGGAGCCAGTCGAGGTGCTGCGTCGAATTGATTATTCGAGGATTGTGATAGGGGAGGTTTTTTACGACTCCGAGGGGAGCGATGACGGCAGGGAATTCATAGAGCTCTATAACGATAATGATTATCCCTGCGAGATCACCGGGATGATGGTGACCGATGGTGCAGCGGCGAGCAGAAACTTCGTGTTCCCGGCTGGAAGCGTGATCGGGCCGAAGTCGTGTGCGGTAATCGCCCAATCAATTGAAGGTTTTACCGCTCTTTTCGGGAAAAATCCCGATTACGGGAATTTTAGTTTCTCCCTTAATAACAGCGGCGAAACGGTCATGTTCATGAAGCCGGACGGATCCGTTCTTGACGCCGTTTTCATAAAAGGAGGCACCGAGGATTTCAGGCCCCCCGAATCATGGGGCTCGGCGACTCTGCCGGCGGCGCCTGCGGGGCAGTCGGTGTGCCGGCTGAACTATAACAACAGTTCCGCGAGCACCGACTGGTCAAACGGCCCGCCGACTCCGGGGTATTAATATATTCCATCCACGAAATTTTTTTACAATCCCGATCCTCCTTCGTTACCAATGCATAAGCCGAAATCAACAGGAGGTATATTGATGAAGCATCGAATTAGAAAAAAACCGGCTGTCGTGATCTATAACATCAATGCCAGGTGCCTGGATCTCGAGGAGTTTTCAGGGTTCTTTTCGAGGAGAAAAAGGAAAAAGCTCTATGAATCGGTCATGGTGGAGATTTCGGACAGGGTCCTTGATCTCTTTGATGATGTCGAAACGTTCACGTTTGCTTTGATCGATGACGGGTTCCGGATCCTGATTTGGGCCGGAAGGGACAGGAACAGGGTTTCCAGGGTCATGTGCTATGTCCAGAGCAGGTTTTCGGAAATGGTCAACAGGCATCTTGATCGGGTGGGGCCGGTCTGGGACGGGAGCTGGACCTATGATATTATTAATGAAGGTGAAGAGTAGCGGGGGTGCTGTCACTAAAATATTATGTCGAGTAATCTAGATGATTTTCCGACATTATTAATAGATGGTCATTAAAAAGCAATAATCTTGTGGGGGAACCCTATGGTACAGGATGTTACTATCGGCAGCATCGTTGAAAATACCAGGCAGGAGATACTCTTTGCTGTAAAAGAGCGCATCAACGCCATAACACGCGGTACCAGCGCGCCGGTCCAGCTGAATGCGATGATTAGGGAAAAGAACGGCTCGGGCCGCAATTCACTCTTTTTTTATGAAATAACAAACGTCTATATTGACGACGATGACCGGCTCTGCGGCGACCTTGCCGGCAAGGACGACAGGTTCTCAGGCGAGGTCCTGTTCGGCAAGGACATTGAGGACCTTCCCGTCAGCGACCTGAAGCTGATCCTGGACCTCCTCTATGGCGACAATTGGAATGTCGATGTAGAGGGTTATGATATGAACGCGGCCGGCAGGCGCGAGGGTCTCTACGGTTTTCTCATGAGCGGTAAAGCCGGGATTTCGCGGATCCTCCGCAGGGGAGCGTGATGCAGATATATGAACGGAACTTTAATTGATACCCGGTTTGAGGACATGCTGGTGGATATGGACATGAATCTCTTCAACCTCCAGGTCAAGGTAACCCGGCTGGTTATGGCGATCCTCTCGGAGAAGAATGAATATTCCGCGGATATAAACCTGTCAATATCCCATTCTCCGGATGACGATCACCGCGTCATCCGCTGCGCCAGGATATTCCTGGATCCGGAAGACGAGCATATCAAGATCGACGGAAACGAAAGTGATGATCCCCTTGCCTGGGATGATCTCGATATCGCGGCACAGTACCGGATAGCCCAGCAACTGTATACGCGCCGTCTATCCAATTCCCTGTATCGCTCGCTCTCCTGCTGATAACCGGTGTCTTGCTCAGGATCCGCGGGCGAGGCAGGAGCCATCCAGCCGCACCAGATCAATTTTTCATAGAAAAGGGCTGTCCCGTCGCGGCTATCACGTCGTGCCAGAAGCGGGAAGCCGGATCGATAACTTTTCTCTCCGATACCGCCAGTTCGATAGGCACATGGGTATACACGTTGTTCCAGAGGCCGATGACCATGTCGGTCTTTCCCGCCATGCCGGCGTGGACCGCGTACTGCCCCAGCTGGGCGCAGTAAATGGAATCATTGGGGACCGGCGGCGCGCTCCGTATCATGTAGCTCGGGTCGATATACTTCAGGTTTATCTCGATTCCCTCATTTGCGAAGAACCGGTTGATTTCCTTTTTCAGGAAAACACCGATATCCTCCAGCTTGATGTTTCCGGAGGCGTCCCGCTTGTGAGACGCAGTGTCTTTCTCCAGAAGGTCCTGGCCGGATCCCTCGGCGACGCAGATGACGGCGTGATGCCGGTTTAAAATCCTTTTTTTCAGGTGGGCCAGGAAACCGTTCGCGCCGTCGAGGTCGAAGGATACCTCCGGAATTAGGATGAAATTGGCATCGTTCATGGCAAGGCAGGCGTGGGCGGCGATGAAGCCGGAATGACGCCCCATGAGCTTCACCAGGCCGATGCCGTTGGGCGCTCCCTTTGACTCGACATGGGCGGTATAGATCGAATCCACCGCCTCGGAAAAGGCGGTTTCGAATCCGAAGGTGCGCTGCACGAAACTGATGTCATTGTCGATCGTCTTGGGCACTCCCACCACCGCAAGTTCCATGCCGCGGGCCCGGGCGATCTCCGCTATTTTGTGCGCGCCCCGCAGGGTGCCATCACCGCCGATGGTGTAGAGGATATTGATGCCGAGACGGGACAGGGTGTCCACCAGCGCCTCCATGTCCTCGGTGCCGCCCCGGGAGGATCCCAGGATCGTGCCGCCTTCCAGGTGAATATCCTCCACTAGATCGGGGGTCAATTCAACCGGGTCATACCCGTTTTTCGGGTTCAGGCCGCCGTACCCGTATCTGATGCCGATGAGCGACCGGGCGCCGTAGCGGTGATAGGATTCCATGAATATGGAGCGGATCACCGCGTTGATGCCCGGGCAGAGGCCCCCGCAGGTGACAATGGCTGACCGGACCTGCTCCGGTTTGAAGTAAATATCAGGCCGCGGGCCGGCCAGCTCGAAGCTCCGGTCTGTTTTGATGCAGGACGCGTCAGAGTCCGTTATGAGCGGGTCGTATAGCATGCGATCATCGTCGCTTTCAAATGATGTGTCATGCAGCTTAAACGCGTCGTGCAGGGGCGATGGGACGCTCCTTTTCCCGAGGTTTTGTATAGTGAAACCCATACGATGTCTCCCGATGGCTGCCGGGGTTTTCCCGGCATAGTTAAAGTACTTATCCTTGGCATCGACGGATAAATAATCAACAAAAAAATGGATGAACGGTTTCCGGGAAAAAAGGTGAATATGCTTGACAGGCCGGTTTTTTTGTTAAAGAGTACAGATTAGTTTTTTTAACCGGGGTGGGAACATGAAACCGAAATACAACAGGGTAGGCGTCCTCTTCTCGGGCGGGCCGGCGCCGAGCGCGAACGCCGTCATATCGTCGGTGGCGCTCAATTTTCTGGACAACAATGTTGCGGTCACCGGCATCATGCGCGGTTACGAGTTTCTCCAGGACTTCAACAAGAGCTATCCGAAGCTACGCAAGGATGTCCATTACGGGAACATAACCTACGATATCACCAAGGCCAGGAACCGGGGGGGGATTTTCCTGCGCACCTCCCGCGCCAACCCGGGGAAGGACATCAAGACCATGGAAGACCTGAACAATCCCGAGAAAAACGGGCGTCTCAGGAACATCCTTGACGCCTTCGAACACCTGGAAATCGGCGCCCTGGTGTCCATCGGCGGCGATGACACGCTCAAGACCGCCAACTACCTCTGGCTCATGGGCTTCCCGGTTATCCACATACCCAAGACCATCGACAACGACTATTACGGCATACCCTGGACCTTCGGCTACTGGACCGCGGTGGATGTGGCGCAGAAAATCTTGCTCAACCTGAAGGCAGACGCCCAGGCGACGGACAGCTTTTTCATCGTGGAGCTGATGGGAAGAAAATCGGGCTGGTTAACCTATGCCGCCGGCATCGCGGCCGAGGCCATCCTGATGATATCCGCCGAGGACATAGAGGAAGACGTGCTGAACCTCGATCACATGGTTGAGAAGATCACCGATATCATCATCGCCCGGGAAAATGACCAGAAGCCCTATGGAGTCATTGTAATTTCAGAAGGGATCGTGGACAAGCTGCCGGAGGAGCTGAAGCCAAAGGCGACCGACAAGCACGGCAACCTGCGCCTCGGCGAGGCGAAGATCTCCACTATTATCGCTGAGCACGTCAAGGAGCGGTACAAGGATAAGACCGGTCTCGAGGTGAAGATAACACCGAAGCAGGTTGGCTATGAGATACGATCGGCGTATCCCACCGCGTTTGACGTGGTCATGGGAAGCATGCTCGGTTACGGCGCGGCCCGGTCTTATCTGGATGACAATTTTGGCACCATGGTCTCGGTTACGGATAACTTTGACCTGAAGGCAGTTCCCTTCTCCGAGCTGATTGACAGGGACACGCTCCTGACGAGGCTGCGCGACGTCCCGCGCGGGAGCGACTTTTTCAACCTTAAGAACCGGCTCCAGTACACCAATATCTTCGAGTGAGATGAGGCGGACACAGTCATGAAACGAGCGACTTCCGTGATCGTCCTGCTGGCCTGCATCCTTGCCGCCGGCGCATGCTCCCGCGACAAGGTCTCCACGAGCTTCGGCGGGGTCTTCGAGAAGCTCAGGAAGGCTCGCGATTTCAGGGAGGCCAGCCAGTGCTATACCGGCGGCACCATCGATGCCGTTGACCAGGCTGTCAGCGACGGCGTCATCGGTGAAAAGGAGAGGATTCGCATCCTCCCTCTCTTCAATGAAAAGACGACCTGGGACGAACTGTCGCGGAAGAACGAAGGCTCGCGCGGCTCGATACGAATACGCTACACCGGGCATCCGGTTGAAAACATGATCGGCTGCGAGATGGATTTCAAACTCCGGAAAGAGGGCGGATCATGGAAGATCGACCTGGAAGATGAGATCCGGAAGGCCCTTCGCGGGCGGGAGCAGGGCAGCGCCGCGGAATACATCCAGAGGATTAGAAGAAAGTACTGACGATACCTTCTTTGTTCATCATCCGCGCTCCACGCGCCCTTTCCGCTTGTTCGACCTCACCCCCGGCCCCCTCTCCTTAGTAAGGAGAGGGGGGATTCAAAATATTTTTATCTATGATTTGTATTAATAAACTCATCAACACTCCCCTCTCCATTTTATGGAGAGGGGCAGGGGGTGAGGATTTAATGGGTGCGCAGAGCGCGGGTGAGGCTGAAAGAGTAGGGGGCGGGGGTGATATTGTAAATGGCAATCAATTGAGATAGGTCGATAAATAACGTGATACATTGATAGCGGAAAACAGGGGGCGGTTTTCTCAGTACATCGAGATGGCGAGATTGAGGATGATCTCCTCCATGAGCTCTTTCGCCTCGAAGTCTTCCGGGAATTGCTCGACGAAGGTAAGGCACGCGATATAGGCCATGAAGAGGGCGCCTGTCTCGATGTAGAGATTTATAAGATTGAAGTGTATTTCCTCGATGTCCTGGTTTATTTCGAGGGACCTGGTGTAATAATAAATCGCCTGTTCCGGTTCTCCCATCTCCCAGCAGACGCCGGCGAGATTGGCCAGCGTCACCGCGTCATTGGGATTCAGCTTGATGGAGCGCTCCAGGACCTGTTTCGATTTCTTGAATTTACCCAGTTCGCAGAGGGTGATTCCGAGGCCGTTGAGGATGTCCGGGTCGGTGCCGTCAAGCATGGCCCCGATGCTGAAAAGCTTGAGAGCCTTGTCGAAATCCCCCATCTCGACATACTCATAACCGGTGTCGATGAGCAGGGCGGGGTTCTCCCTCAATTCGCTCAGTTCTTCCAAGCCAATCTGCATTTCCTTGAGGACAAGGGAATTGATCTTCTTCTGGGCCCGCGCGTTCGTTCTCTGTTTGTCTGACATGGTCATAATATTATGTCTTTTACCATGTTTTTGACACTATTGCCGGAGATGGTTTATGTCAATAAAAATATTTTCCGTTTTTTTTGGCTGCCCCCTCATGGTGATCCGGATATGGCCGGAACCATGCGTCACCCGGGGGTGAAAAGATGTTGTGAAAAAACTACTTGACTGATTCCCGGTATTATTTCTTATTGAAAAATTCATGAATAGTACCTGAATGTAATCCTTCAACCTTAAAGGAGTCGTCGAATGCCAAAAGAGAAGATATTTTGCGCAAACTGCCAGCACTGCATTGTCATACGGCAATATGAATCCGAACCCGACCGGTATGTCCTGCGGGTCAAGTGC
>CAZZHU010000042.1:13147-19501 GCA_964654045.1 uncultured Leptospirales bacterium | reverse complement strand
TGGCGCGCAGGATAATGGATGATTGCGAGTATTACACGGAGTCGGGCGAACTGTTTCCGTATATCAAGAACCTCAGAAAAGAGCTGCCAATTAAGGATGAGATATACTCCACCAAGGATGTATAGCAATGTTTTCACGTTTTGGCGGTGGCATTCATCCGCCCGGACATAAAAGCATTACCGAAGACCTGAAATTCATAAATCTTCCGATCCCCCATGCCTGCTATATTCCGCTTCAGCAGCATATCGGAGCACCCGCCAGGCTGGCCGTTGCCACGGGAGACATTGTCTCCGAAGGACAGCTGATCGGCAGCGCCGACGGCTTTATCAGCGCCAATGTGCATTCCTCGATCCCCGGCAAGGTGGTCGATGTAGCGACGGTGCCCACGGTGTACGGGCCGCAGCAATCGGTTATCATCGAGGCCGAGGGAGCCTTTTCCTCCTCCGCGATGCCCCGGGAGCCGGGAGAGTGGGCTGCCCTTTCCCGCGAGGAGATACTCGGCAGGATCAGGGAGGCCGGCATCGTGGGACTCGGCGGCGCTGCGTTCCCCACCGCGGTCAAGCTATCGCCGCCGCCCGAAAAGAAAATTGACACCCTCATCGTGAACGGTGCCGAGTGCGAGCCCTACCTTACCGTTGATGACATGCTGATGCGGACATTCCCGGGGGAGATCATCGAGGGGACGCGGATAGCCCTGAAGGCCCTCGGCATTCATAAGGCGGTCATTGGCGTCGAGGGGAACAAGAAAGAAGCCATCACCGCGCTGAAAAAATCCCTTGCACCGGCGGCCCGTCAGGAAACAATCAGTATAAAAAAACTCCGGACGAAATATCCGCAGGGCGCGGAAAAACAGCTGATCTACAGCCTTCTCAGAAGGCGGGTACCCTCCGGGGGTCTGCCGATGGACGCGGGCGTCATTGTCCAGAACGTGGGGACCCTTTTCGCCCTCCACAAGGCGGTCCTTTTCAACAAGCCCCTCTTTTCACGCTACGTGACCATATCGGGAAACGCGATCAGGAACCCGGGAAATTACAAGGTGCGCATCGGTACGCGCATCGCGGATATCGTCGAGGAATGCGGCGGCTTCACGGAGCAGCCGACCCGTATCGTCATGGGGGGCCCCCTGTGCGGCGTTAGCGTCCATTCCCTTGATTTCCCGGTGGTCAAGGGAACATCCGGGATACTCTTCCTCGCCGGGAAAGAAGTCGAACCCCGGGATTACTCGCCCTGCATCCGCTGCGGCAAATGCGTATCCGTATGCCCCATGGGGCTCCTTCCCAATGAACTCGGCAACGCCGCGGAGAAGAACCGCTTCGACCTCGCCGGCGGCCTCAATCCCCACGACTGCATCATGTGCGGCTCCTGCAGCTACGTGTGCCCGTCGCGGCGTCCCCTGAGCCATTTTATCAAGCTTGCCCAGCAGAAGCTGAAAGCCAGTACCTGAACGCGGTGGTCCCATGGCAGATAAGGAAAATAAAAAGAGCACAGAAAAGCTGCCGGTCATGACCGGCGCTCCCCATATACGCTCCGGTGAATCGATACCGAAGGTCATGTGGTCCGTGATCATCGCCCTGGCGCCGGCCGCGGCCTTTTCCGTGTATCTGTTCGGGATCCCGGCCCTGAAGCTGATGGGCGTGTCCGTGGTCTCGGCGGTCGCGGCCGAGGCGGTGATACAGCTCCTGCTGCGGAAACGGGTGACAGCCCTGGACGGCTCCGCCGTTATTACCGGGCTCCTCCTTGCCATGAATGTCCCCCCCCTGGCGCCCTGGTGGATGGTCGCCATCGGATCGGCTTTTGCCATTATAATCGTAAAGCACCTTTTCGGCGGCCTGGGCTTCAACATCTTCAACCCGGCCCTGGCGGCCAGGGCTTTTCTCCTGGCGTCATGGCCCGTGCATATGACCACGGCATGGCACCGCTTCGGCGAGCATAACCTGCTGATGCCGGCGGCGCAGAACAGCGCGGGTTTTCCCCCGGCCGTGTTCGACGCCCTCACCGGGGCGACCCCCCTCACCCTCATGAAGGAGGGCCCGCGGATCCTGGCTGAGAACAATATCGCCCTGGCGAAGCTTAACGACATCACGCTCGCGCCGGGGATGTTCAAGTCCCTGTTTTTCGGAACCGCGGGAGGTTCTATCGGGGAGACCTCGGCGCTGCTCCTCCTTGCCGGAGCCCTGTTCCTTCTGATAAGAAGAATCATTACCTGGCACGTCCCGGTGACATACATGGCGACCGTGGCCGCTGCCGCGGCCGGATACCATTGCCTGACCGGCTCTCCCGCACCGCATCTGATGGCCCTGTTCCACGTTCTGTCCGGGGGCCTTATCCTGGGAGCCTGTTTCATGGCCACCGACATGGTGACATCGCCGGTTTCAAAAAAAGGGATGATACTCTTCGGCGCCGGTTGCGGGATCCTCACCTTCGTCATCCGCATATGGGGCGGATACCCGGAAGGGGTGTCCTACGCCATCCTGATCATGAATGCCTTTGTTCCCCTCATCGACCGGTATACGAAGCCGCGGGTATTCGGACTGCGGGAACGGACCAGGCGTACGGGGGCGGAGAAATGATGAAGGATATCATCAAGCCTGCCGCCATCCTGACGGCGATCGCCCTCGTCTGCGCCTTCCTCCTTTCCCACGTGCAGAAATTGACCGCGCCCGCGATTCTCATGCGCGGGAAGGAAAAGAAGGAGCAGGCCCTGGCCCTGGTACTTCCCGGTTTCACCGTGAGCACGGAGCGGAAGTCCCCGGTGGACGGTTCGGATTTTACCTGGTGGGAAGGGGAGAAGAACATTGACAACAGGACCGTGAAGGGGTTCGCTTTTCTCATGAAAAGCCCCGGCTACGGCGGTGATATAGAATCCATGGCGGGCGTGGATGAAAGCGGGAAGATCATCGGGCTGACCATCATCAGCCAGACTGAAACGCCGGGCCTCGGGGCCCGCTGCGTTGAAATTGTTAATCGTGAGACCCTGCGGGACCACATCAGGGGTGACATACCGGTGAGGGACTATAGCGACGGGGTGCGGATCCCCTGGTTCCAGAAGCAGTTCGAGGGCCTCGACGCGAACGCGAAAATACGCATCCTCAGGCGCGGTATCTGGAATCCCAACATGCGCGAAAGCCTCGCGGAGAAGAACGCCATATCGGCGATAACGGGGGCGACGATAACATCAGCAGCGGTGATCGCGGGCGTGGAAGCGGGCATGGCCCGGCTTAAGAAGGCGCGCTCGCTGCCGGCGCCTGACAGGGCGGGAGGGGTACAATGAAATACTGGAAGGAACTGGTCAAGGGCATATGGTCGCGGAACCCGCAGCTGGTCATAGGCCTTGCCTTCTGTCCGACCCTGGCGGTGTCCACCTCGCTGTCGAACGCCCTCTGGATGACCCTGGCCGCGACCTTCGTGCTGGTCTGCTCGAACCTCCTTGTCTCGTCTATCCGGAAGGTCGTTCCCGGCCACCTGCGGATTCCGATCTTCATAACCATTATCGCGAGCTTCGTCACCGTGGTCGATCTCCTGCTCAACGCGTACCAGCCCGACGTGTACCGGTCCCTGGGCATCTTCATCCCCCTGATCGTGGTCAACTGCATCATCCTGGGGCGGGCGGAGGAATTCGCCCAGAAGAACGGCGTGTTCGTGTCGGTCCTGGACGGCATCGGCATGGGTATCGGCTTCGGCCTGACCCTCACGGTCCTGGCGGCCGTCAGGGAGATCCTGGGCGCCAACAGTCTTTTCGGCTATACCCTGATAGACGGCATGGAGCCGGCAACGGTCATGATCATGGCGCCGGGAGCCTTCTTCACCCTGGCCCTCATGCTCTGGGCCATGAACGCCATTAATTCCCGAGCAAAAAGGAAGTAGCCCATGGAAATTAAGGTTTTCGTCACGATCCTGCTGAGCACAATATTCATCAACAACTACGTGCTGGCGCGGATGCTGGGACTCTGCCCGTTCCTGGGAGTGTCAAAAAAGCTCGACTCAGCCATCGGCATGGGCCTGGCGGTCATCTTCGTCATGACCCTGACATCATTCATTACCTATCCCATATACAAGTACGTGCTGGTGCCGTACCACATAACGTACCTGACGACGATTGTTTTCATACTGGTCATCGCGGCCCTGGTGCAGCTGGTGGAGATGGTCATCCGGAAGATATCGCTGTCCCTGTACCACGCCCTGGGCATCTTCCTGCCGCTCATCACCACCAACTGCGCGGTGCTGGGCGTTGCTATCCTCAACATCTCGGCAGGCTTTGCAGGGCCGGATGTTTCCATGGGCCTGCTGAAAAGCGTGACCCAGGGATTCGGTGGCGGCGTCGGATTTACCCTGGCACTGGTCATCATGGCGGGCATACGCGAGCGGCTTGAACTGGCCGACATACCGGAAAACCTGAAGGGCGCGCCCATCACCTTCATCACCGCCGGGCTCCTCGCGCTGGCGTTTTACGGGTTTTCGGGGATGAAGATATGAGCCTGGCGTATCCAGTTTCCTTTTTTCGAGACCCCCCTGTCCCCCCGAGGGGGCAGGAGGAATTCGTTTTTACATTGGCGCAATCAGGATTGATGATAAGAAGTTCATGGGCATTCCTCGTATAAAAAATGTAATAATTACTTGAATAAAATGGGCAGTTGTTTATCACCTGAATAATCAATTCTCAACTTCATCTGCATTTGATTCGTGCCCCCTCGGGGGGACAGGGGGGCAACACAACACATGGAAATAACGAAACCGACCGTAACGCTCCTGGCGGTCACGCCGGGGGCGGAGAAACTTATAGAGGAAGCGGGACGGACCTGCTATCTCTCCCTCGACCGGGTCGCGGAGGGGAGCGAGAAAAGCTTCATCCGCAACTGCATAAAGCGCGGCCATCATTCGATCCTGGAGCACGCGTCGGCGTCGTTCCGCATTACCGGGGCCTCCCGGGCTTTCACGCACCAGCTGGTTCGGCACCGCCTGGCCAGCTTTTCCCAGCAGTCGCAGCGCTACGTGGACGAGGCCGGCTTCAATTACGTCATCCCCGCCGACATCCTGGCCGATGAAGGGGCGGCCGCGCTGTTCCGGGACTCCATGGCGCGCGCGGAAGAGACGTACCGCCTCCTCAGGGAGAAGGGGATCAGGAAGGAGGACGCGCGCTTTGTCCTGCCCAACGCATCGGAGAGCCAGATCGTGTTTTCGGCCAATTTCAGGGAACTGCGCACGATTTTCAAGCTTCGCCTCGACAGCAGCGCCCAGTGGGAGATCCGCCGGGTGTGCGTGGAGATGCTGAAAGCGCTCCGGAAGGAGGCCCCTGCCGTGTTCGGCGATTATGTCATTGATGAAGAGACCATGACGGCGCGGTCGGAGCTTGCCTGATTTTCGACGGCTTCAGATCTTTACCACGTATTTCAGCAGCAGCGTAAACAGGGCCATGAGCACGGTCATGATTAAAGGGAGGGACCAGACTGACCACTTGATGGTCTCAAATTTCGAGTCAATGGCCTCGAAACGCGGATTCAGCTCGTCCATCAACTCCTTGTTGAAATCACGCCTGAATTGATCAAGCTTCCTGGTGAGAAGGTTCTCGAACCACATTTCGCTGATCTCGATTATCTCGTCCTTGATGGTTTTATACTCATCAAAGGTGGGTGTTTTAACAGCTGTTTTCGGCATTTTCTTCCCCATGTAAATAGAATAATATTGATTGATGTGCCGGTCAAGATTAATTCATCTTGCGTGGATGGATAAAATCCTTCCGGTCATGTAGAGGATAACGAACGGCATTATGATTTAATGAAATAAAATTTCGGTGTATGTTTTTTGCGGAAAAAATAAAGCTCGCGGCGCTATTTCAGCGCCACGTTCATCTCGAGCTGGCCCATGGGGCTGTACAGGTTGATCCCCAGGGTGGTCTGCTTGATAAGGGTGATGGTGAAGTCCTTTCCTTCAACAACGGTCGGCGTCGTCATGTTGATGCGCTTTCCGGTCGTGGCGAAGAGGTTCATGGCGTTGCCGGTTATCATGTTGGCCATCTCGCCCATGACGTCCTTGTATTCCTGCTTCATCTGCTGTTCGCTAAGCCCCGGCACCAGGGTCTCCGCGATTTTGTAGGCCATGTTGTATCCCATGCTGTAAACCACTTCGCCGGTCACGCCCCCGGTGATGCCGATAAGAATGGCGACGTCCAGGGAGGGTATGGGGCTTTCCTTGATCACGAGCTTTCCTCTTCTCAAATCAACATTGAGGATTGACTTGAAGACTGCGCTCGCTGCCTCGAGAAAGGGATTTACAAATTCGGCGTTTATGTTGACCATATATGGACAGAACCTCGTTTAATTGTTCAGAAGTACAGGTAGCACACCGCTTGTTTTATAT
>CAZZHU010000042.1:7700-13137 GCA_964654045.1 uncultured Leptospirales bacterium | reverse complement strand
GTTTTTAAATTTTTTATTATTTTTGCGCCTTCGTACAGCTTCTGCATCAGGTTTCCCGTGATCATCCTGAGGCTTTCCTGCTCCATGGTTCCCGCGATGGTGGGGAAATCTTTTTCAGGCACATCATCCTTCCTGATGTCCTTCAGGACCGGTGTGAATATGTACAGCCCTGCATCGGCGGTGATTATCCGGGATGATTTGTTCTCGCCGATTTCCATGAAATCCTCCAGGAATATCCTGGAATTGTTGATGCTCGCTATCGACTGGCCCCGGTCGTCGGTTACGCGCTCCCCGATTTTGAATGCCTTCGAAACGGCCACGTTCCCCTTCAGCACGGCCTGGGCCTCGTCAAAGGACCCGCCTTTAAGAGCGATGGCGTTGATCCTGTCGACAATATCCTTTTTTAACCGGTTCAGCTTTGCGGTTGCAAGCTTTTTCCTGATGCGTTCCCGGTCGGTCGTGGGGTCCTTGATTTCCTTCTTGTTTTTTTCCATCTCCGCGGCTATTTCCGCGTCGGTAACGGCGGTCTCTCCCGCGAACATCTTCTGAAGGTCCATGGTGCTCAGGTAAGAGTATTTTATCTGGATCCTTGAATTGGCGGCCTGGAATTCGGCCTTCACCTCGCCGGAGGGAACGGCGACGCCCATCCTGATGAACTGTATGTAGCGGTCGCGCAGAAGGTCTTTGCGTATAGTTTTCTGAAGGTCATTGAAATTGATATGGATGCGCTCCAGGAAATAATTGAGGCGCTCGGCATTCAGCGTTCCCGTGGCGGGATCCTTCAGGCCCGGTATGTTCAGTATGTAATCCTTGACCGCGTCATCGGAGATATGGAAGCCGGTCTTGCGCGCCTCTTGAAGGAGGAGGACATCATTTATATAGTAGTTCAGGATCATGGCATCCATCTTTTTTTCGCCGCGCATGTCGCCGAACCTGCTGTCCCGGTACCGGAGATAATCGAAACGGTCGACCTTCTCGCCGTTGACAATGGCGACGACCGTCTGGTCAAGGCCCATCCGCGAAATGAAATCGGGCATGCCGAAGGATATGACGATGATCAGGACGAAAAAGCCGGTTACGGCGTAGCTTACGATTTTTACAATCGGTGATTTTGAATCAAACATGGCTGTTACCTTTTTACTATGAACGTGTTGACGGACTGTTTCAAGATCTGGTTACACGGCCGTCCCCGCGGAAGCAGGGACCGTTATTGCTGCGATGTGCTGATTTTCCCGCCCGGGGAACTGCCGGGAACGGAAACCCGGCGCATTAAAATTGTTCCGTGCAATAATAGAAAAATCCCGCCCGCATTTTTGTCAATGAGATTATTCTATTCAGCCGGGGCTTCGGCTTCATCCACCAGCATCACCGGGATGCCGTCCCTGACCGGATACCGGCGGCCGCATTCCGTGCAGATGATCTTTTCGTCTTTGGTGTTATATTCGATGTCGCCCCGGCAGGCGGGACAGGCAAGGATCTCAAGGAGCTTGGTGTCAATCATACACTACCTCGTTATTTAATGTAGCACGGTTATGGACGGGGAAAGGATTTACGTCAATAAAAAAACGGGTTATTGAACCGGGGGGATTATACATGCCATTTGACAAAAAAAAATTGACAATCACGGCACGGAACTGGAAGAATCACGCAGTCCCTATCCATTGATAGTATTGGTTTTCCGATACGCGTCTGTTCCGCGGGCGCATAATACATACTGATGTCCGGCAGGGGTGTTTCCGGGACCGCGCTTTCTATTCCAGAAAAGCAGCAAGTCAAATGTAACGGTAATTTCTGACAGGATTTTATAGCAGCGGCATTATCACAATGGCACGGCACACTACAGGCATATCATCTGGCACTATCGCGGCGTTTGCCCTCGGAATACTGCTGGTCTCCGGCGGGAAAATCCGCGCGGAATACGTCTTCCTGAAGAACGGTACGGTTATCGAAGGCAAAATCCTGCATGAAACGCCTTCGTCCATGACCGTGCTTACCAATGACGGGAGGACCGTCGCTGTCAGCCGCGTGACGGTTCTGAGGGTGATGTATACGCAGCTCTACCGGGGCAAGCTCTATATCCAGAAGACCGACGGCAGGGTCATCGAGGCCCACATAATAGACGAGGACCAGGAGTTTTACACGGTCCGGACCGAGCTGAACTCGCCGAAAGAATTCACGATACGGCGTGACGATGTCCTCTTCATGACGAGAAAGAATCCATCCGCCCTGGAAGGGCGCGTTTCGTACAGGCATGTCGATCTTTCCTGGCGGGCACCCTACACGCCGGACAACCCGGCGAAACGTTTCAGGATCTACCTCCGGACAAAGGGAGGCGATTTCGGCGCCGCCGGCGTCACGTCCGGCACGAGTTACCGCGTCAGGGGCCTCGGCTGCAATACGGAATACTACGCCATCGTGACCGCGGTGGACAGGAGCGGATGCGAGTCCCTCCCGAGCAACGTGGTCCGCTTCACCACGCGCAAGGGAAAGCCGGTTCCGCCCGGGAATATCCGCGTACCGTCGGTCACTTCCGAAGCCGGAGGCTCCTGCGTCGCCCTTGTCGCGTGGGACAGCGCGGTGGAACCGTGCGGCGCCGCCATAACCGAATACGGAGTATATGTCAGGGATGAAAGCGCACTGGCAGCGAATGCCGCCGGTCCAACCGGGAAACAGTTCCCCGGGTACCGGCTGGCGGGGAAAACGCGGGAGAATTCCTTTAAGGTGACGAGGTTGAAGGACCGGAACAGGTACCGCGTCCTGGTCACATCGATCGACAGTACCAGGGACGAGTCTCCGGCCGGGTGGTCCTTCTCTTTCAGCACCAAAAACAGGATGCCTGAATATCCGTACCCGGTCGTCTGTGAAACAGTCTCACCCCGGGAAGGAGCCGGCCTTGCGGTGAAACTCTCCTGGAACAGGGCTGTGGATCCGGACGGGAATGTCACCGGTTACCGGGTGTACCGAACAACAGAAAACGGACCGCTGCTGCTTGGCGCCACGGACAAGAACGGGTTCGAGGTAAAGGGCCTTTCACCGGCTGACAAGCATAATTTCACGGTGCGGTCCGTGGATAACCGCGGCGGCGAATCGCCGGACAGTTATACAGCCTCGACCGGCCTGGTACGGTACGCGGGCATCACGGTTAAGGGCGCCTTCCTTATGCCGGCGGGTAACTACGGCAGGCTCTATCACCCGGGCTGGGGCGGGACCGTCACCGTTTCGGCGGAGAACCTTTTCCTGGACCGCCTGACCCTGGGGGTGGAAACAGGGTACTGGCATTTCAGGGGGAAGACGGATGTGTCCGGGGAAGCGGCCCTGGTCCCCTTCATGGCCGCGGTGTCATACCGCATCCACCTTGCCCGGTGGGTGTCTCTGGACCCGGCCGCGGGATTCGGCGGGTGCTACAATATGGCAAGCATCAGCTCGATGGCCATAGTCCCGGCGGGCCTCTTTTTCATGGAAAGGTATACGCGGCGAGACGCCGTGGAGCTGATGTTCTCCGCCGGTCTTGATGTTACCTTCACCATCGGGAAGATCGCCCTCATCAGGGTTGGCGGAACATACAATGGCATCGCTGAGCGGGGCGGACTCCTCGGCATGATCTCGGTCCATGGCGGGGCGGGGGTGAGGATTTAGGAGACAGGGGATATGCCGGAGATCATTGCGGCTTATTTCGCCAGAACGGTTAATCGCACGTTGTTCCTCAGCTTGATGTTCCAAATTTTTTCACCGCTCAGGTTATCCGCGGCCAAAAAATATTCATTCGATGCCGGCGGCATGGTGCCGGTCGGCATTGCGTTATAGATAAAGGGCCCATAAAGGATCGGTGAGCTATAAGTATATGTATAATTATAGAGATTGATTGATCCTGCCTGGTACTCTACAGTAGCAGGAATGGTATCGCTCGTATACCAGGTGCCTTTGTTGTATTGATAACCGGCAGGGACATCGGTTTTATTTGATAAAAGGTTCGCGACACCCCATTTGCCGAGTATAGTACCAAAGCTGTCACTGGTTCCATTTTGTTGTAGCGCGTACTCAATGGCCCGGTAATCGGTATATGTATTGTGCACTATATTATGGAAAAATTGCGCGCCGCCGTAATTGCGCGCCAGGAAGGCTCCCAGGGCGTAATTGACGGCGTAGCTTATTATTACATAATTACCGCTATACCATGATGTAACCGAAGCGTCGTTGAAATAATTATATAGCGGAAGTCTGCCTTCAGTGTTTCCAGACGAACCGGCAGATCCGGGCGGTATCGTGGTGTTTGGCACGCCACGCGGGCCATCAACAACTAATTTATTCGCCAGCAGGTCTTCCGCTGCCATTGAGCACATCTCATCGATCCAGGTCTCGGTGCCGTCACCGTTGGTCTGGATAACAGTTTTCTGGTAAAAGTGAATCATGTGCTGCAGCTCGTGGGCCAGGGCCGAGATTATTTCGTCCGGATGGTTGGCGTAAATATAAGCGTCCATATAGATCATAATGCGCTCGTTGGAATAGCTGATAGCGGTTTTCTTGAAATTATCCTTGGCCCAATAATATCCCAGGACGCCGGAATTAGTGGATTTATCATTATCAATATCCAGTAGCAGTATGGTGATTTCATTATTTGGATCAATTAGAACGTTTTGTGGGTCAATATCAGATGAGACATCACCCCACTCAGCACCATAAATATTCGTGACCCAATCATAAATGTCATTATTATCACCGCTTTTAAGAAACAGATCAGCTAGATATGATGTTGGCCTTGAATAAATGAGACTCGCACAATTATCGGCAACCCAAACATTCAAGGTTTTGTTGCCATCGGTGTTGGTTTTTACGCAATGAGCATCAATGCCTGAATAAGCGTCAATTTTAAACGTGCCAGGCGCGCCTATTGTATCATAAGCTGGTTGCGAGGAAGGTACGATGCTGAGAAGCATGTTGACCGGATTGATATTATTAAGATAAAGATTAGGGTTCCTGTTGAATTCGCTGATCTCCGGTTTGCCCTTCATTACCCCGGTTCCTGATACCAGCGCCTTGGGCTGCGCTGCAACGCTTTCAGGAATGATGCTCTGGGATACGCTCTGATTGGCATCAATAAGCGGATAGGTCGAGCTGGCAGAAGGGCTGATGTTGGTGAAAATGAAATAGATGTTTTTCGTGCTGGTATTTGTATCGAAGGTAAAGTCAAAGCTTACGTTTTTCCCTTCAGCCTGTTCCGGTATATCGACATGGAAATATTCGTATCCGGTGCTTAAAGGATCGGTAAATTCTTTGCTTATCGGGTCAATTTCCTCATAGTGGATATAATTGGCAATGGCATAGAGGCTGCCTATTTGCTCCGAATTACCGGAACTGCCGGAAGAACATCTGGAAAATATGAAGATGGAACTAAAAAGGAATATAAAAAGAAATTAACTATTAATGGTATATCATTTTA
>CAZZHU010000042.1:338-7690 GCA_964654045.1 uncultured Leptospirales bacterium | reverse complement strand
GAACTAAAAAGGAATATAAATGCAATAGAATACAGTTTTTTCATTATTATAATATTAAATCCCAGTCAATTGGATTTCAGTAGTAATCTCATAAAGAGGGCACAAGTAAATAATACAACATTTTTTATTATTTAGCAACGGCGATTTATGTTATACTATTTAATATGTATATCTTCCAGGTCTAAAAGGACAAAAAATATACATTGTGTATAATACTTTTCATCACTTTCTGCACTATCCTGTTTTGTAAATATTTTATATATTCACAAACCAACAAACTTTCACAGGGACTTTGTCAGATTCATGATGAACGATAAACAATACCTGTGACAGGAAAACACATAACTCGAATATGCAGGTCAATCAGGCAGAAAAATGAATTGTGATTCACGCAGAGTCAGGAGGGTATAATCCGTATGAATTGCGGTCGGATTGTTATCCGTCAGGTTTTCTTACTTTTCACCGATCATGTTGACCGGGCTTGACCAGTCGCACCGGGAGCATTTATAGCCATTGTAGATCATCGCGCCCGTTTGTTTCTTTTCCAGTTTGGCCATCACCAGGGACTCGCACTCGGGACAGTGCTTGGCGATCAGTTCATAATCCTCTCGATTTTCCTTTTTCATGTTATTCCCCTATGTTTTTCGCGCTTTTAAACGCAACAGTTAAAGAAGATACTGCATATTTTACATATCGTCAATAGTGTCAATAAAAAAAGTGAATATTTTTTAAAAATGTCATGTTTTTGAAAATTGGGGATCGTATGTTATGAATTGCGGGGGTCAGAGTAAGTTATTGTAATTATGCCTGTTGTCGCACTACTAATCCAGGTAATCCCGATATTCAGAATATCCGTGTATTTAAATGAAAACGGCAGGTATATGCCTGCCGTTCATTGTTGTGCTCCGTCCGCTTTCCTGTTCGCGGTACAGCGGAAAAAGATTCTGTCAAGCTGACTTAAGAAGAAAAATTACCTCGTTCTGTTATTTTTCTCCCTGGTAGATGTTTTCTTTCCAGAGGCCTTTCAGGGTCCTGCCGTCGGCATAGAACATCGTTCCCTGGCCGTCACGCCTGTCATCTTTGAATTCACCGGTATACTTGTCGCCCGATTTCCAGGTGTAGGTCCCCTGGCCGTTCATTTTCCCGTCCTTGAATTCACCTTCGTATTTATCCCCCGAGAGCCAGGTATAGGTCCCCTTGCCGTCCCTGATATTTTCAGTGTAGGCGCCCTTGTAGGTATCGCCGACAGCCCACATGTAAAGGCCGTCGCCATGGCGCTTGCCTGTCTTATAGGGGCCGACATACTTGTCGCCGGATTTCCACGAGTATTCTCCCTCGCCATTCCTTACCTTATCCTTTGCTGCGCCGACATATTTATCGCCGGACGGGTAATCGATGGTGGTTTTGCAACCGGTAATTATAAAAGCACTGGCAATGATAACAACAGATATGAATAGAATATGTTTTTTCATTATAGCGCTCCTTTTATTGTATTAATATAAATGTAAACAAAGATTTATTGAGATGTCAAGAGATATAAAAAATTTACTTCAATCGATGGCTGGTCGGGAAAACAATTATGGATAATAATTTATTGATTTTTGTTATTTAGATTGATAAAACAATATAAATGGATTATATATAATACTATGAATTCAGATTTCAGAAATAAGATTTTCATCCTGTCTGCCGTGGTAATCATGATGCCGGCTGTCATAGCGTTAGGCGCTGTTAATACGCGGTTTGAACAGGCAGATACCGTAAAGGCCGGCATAAGGCCGCTCTACGCGCTGGTCCTGGGCGATTACGAAGACCATTATGACAACGCGCCCGGTTTTCTGGCTTCCGTCCGGGGCGGATATCAGCTCAATGTGGCCGATACGCTGCTGCTCTACCCGGAATTCAACTGGGGGTTCCTTTACGCCGCTCATGAAACTGAAAGCGGCAGGCGAATGCTGCTGTTTCCATTCGTGTTCAATATCTTCTTTGACGCGAAGGCCCTGAATTTTCACACTAAAGCGGGATCTTTTATCCTTAAGCCGTATATCGGCCTGGGCTGGTATGTCAACGATTATAGGAGCAGCAGGACAAAATCAACCGGCGGCGATTTTGGGTTCCAGGCGGGTATCAACCTTGAATACACGCACCCTGATATGAAGAATTTCTATGTCGAGTGCAGCATCGATCATTTGCTGACCACGAATTTCAAACGGACCCTGCCCATGCTTGCCTTCAGCGTTGGCGCCGGGTATGCTTTTGATATCAGCAAATACAGGAAGGGGGTTTCCGGCAGCGGTGAAGGGCTTGCCCCTTTCGCCAGCGGCGGTATGAAAAGGATTTAGCGTTGCTGTATAACCATGTGGAAGAGTGCAGGACTATGAAAAAGCGGGCCGTGTTATCACAATGCATTATCGGATTTTCAGTTCTTGGCATATTCATGGCTATTATTTCTTCAGGCGGGTGCAAAAAAGATCCGCTTACGCATGCGCTTTTTGATGAAAAGATACCAGCGTATTTATATGCCCTTTTCATACAGCAACCCTTGTCGATTACGAATATTACAATTGTTGTTGATCAGTTAACAGGCACCGGCGCGACGATTAATTTTAACACTAATGTTCAAGCAAATTACCAGATTTTTTACCGGGAGTGGAACTGGTCAACGTGCACGTATGAATCATATCAATCAGTATCAGTAGCGACTTATAATACGGTTCATACAACAAATCTTGCCGGATTGACCGCATTGCGGACATACCAGTTCTATATAACCTGCAGGGATAAATCCGGTAATACAATTGATAGTGTAAATACTCTTTTTTATACGGATGTTAATCCCGCCGATGGCTGGTATAAAAGTTTTACGGAGCATACGGAAAATCCGGTCCATAATCCCGGATCAACATCTTATTATTCTTCAGTATTATATGATGTGAGCCATTTTGGAAATTCCATTGGAGATTATGTTAAAGGATCGGGCGGGGATACCTACCAGGTCCTGCCATATTACAAAATGTGGGTTGGTGACGGAGCAAATACTGATTTTAGCTATTCAGAGAACGGCATCGCCTGGTATTATCCGGCAACCGGTCAAAATCTCATGCCTATAATTCTTCCTGAGTCAGTGTATGGATATCACCCGACAGTCATATACAGCGCCTCACAATTCAGCGGCGAAACAAAACAGGATCCGGCAACGAGGTATCGTATGTGGAACTGGCCGGCAAACTACAACAGTTTACAATACTATGAGTCAAGTGATGGCGTCAACTTTATTCATTACCCTTCGGTGAATATTCAAAATACCCTGGCTGGCGGTTCGGCACCGGTCTACTCTATCGCTATCCTGTATCGACCTGCAAGTAATCCGCGTTATGAGGGATGGATTGATAATAATGGAATTTTATACTATGTTCAAAGCAATGACTGCATGACCTGGACGGCTTATCCCGGACTGGTTTCTCTTGATAATCGAATAACACATTCGGGTAAAACCGGCGCAGCTCCGGGTAGCTTGTTCTATGTCGGCGGTTATGGAACCGTGATTTATTTTAACAGTAAATATACCATGTGGTATTCATCCGGAATAACCGGTATCGAAAACAGTAATTATAATCGCGGGATAAGCTATGCCGAGTCAACAGATGGTCTCACCTGGCAACTCGTTGATATGCTTCCTGATATGGGAGTTAACGGTTCACCGGCAGGCTTTCGCCAAAATGCAATATATCGCATTGATGACATCCTAACAGGATTTACAAATCCCAATTGGAGAAACAGTAGAACCTATAACCCGGTTGTGGTTTATGACTCTGATCGATTCAGCGGTCATGGTGAATACAAAATGTTTAAAATGTGGTTAACCGGTGACGGTTCCATTGGAAGAAGAATCGGTTATGCATCGTTCAATGAGCCATGATTTCTTATTAAAATAATATTGTTAATAAATATTAAATGCATGCATTATTGGGGTCAGAGTAACTAAATAATTCCGATAGTTATCGGTAGGATTGGCACTTTCTGTGAAATGTCCATAAACAGTTATATAGAAGAAACAATTAAAATTGTATCCGGTATCCTAAAAATTTCCTTATTTAGATATAACCGCTAATTAATTGCTTGAAATTATGTCCCATGCTGAAAATCATTGGGAGCATGGATTTCGTGCATCTTCACAATCATTCCGACTATTCGATCCTGGACGGCGCCATAACGGTAGACAAGCTGGTAAAAAAAGCGGCGGAGCTTGGCATGCAGTCGGTTGCCCTCACCGACCATGGCAACATGTTCGGAGCAATTGACTTTTACCAGGCGGCTCGCAAGGCAGGGATCAAGCCGATCATCGGAGAGGAATTTTACATGACCTCCGGCTCCCGCACGGTGAAAGAATCGGGCCGGAACAATGGAAATGAACGGTCATATCACCTCATCCTGCTGGCAAAGAACATCAAGGGTTACCGCAACCTGATGAAGCTCTCCTCCATCGGCTTCACCGAGGGTTTCTACTACAAGCCCCGCATTGATTTCGAGGTGCTTGAACGCCACTGCGACGGGCTGGTCTGCTCCTCGGCGTGCCTCGGCGGGCAGATTCCGTCGCTGATCCTCAAAGGCAGGGACCGGGAGGCGCGGGAACTGGCGGGGCGGTTCAGGGAAATCTTCGGCAGGGACAATTTCTACCTGGAGCTCCAGTACCATGGAATCCCCGAGCAGGAAACCGTGAACAGGGAGCTGGTGAAGATCGGCGTGGAAATGGACATCCCCCTCATCGCTACCAATGACGCCCATTACGTCAACAGGGAGGATGCACGCTCCCACGAGGTACTCCTCTGCGTCCAGACCGGGAAGCTCATGAAGGACGAGGACCGCATGAAGTTCCCCTCCGACGAATTTTACCTGAAGTCGGGCGACGAGATACTGGCGCTGTTCAAGGATTATCCTGACGCGCTTTTCAATACCGTTACAATCGCGGAGATGGTCGAGGTGGAGCTCGAGCTCGGCAAACCCATCCTCCCGCACTTTGAAGTTCCCGAGGGTTTCAATCTCGACACGTACCTGCGGCACCTGGTCGCGCAGGGGGCCGTGGTCCGGTACGGCAGCCGCGTTCCCGGGGAGGTGCAGAAGAGGATCGAATACGAGCTCTCCGTTATCATGAACATGAAATTCTCCGGCTATTTCCTCGTGGTGTGGGACGTGATAAATTACGCGCGCCAGACGGGGGTGCCGGTGGGACCGGGCCGCGGTTCCGCCGCGGGATCCATGGTCTCCTACTGCCTGGGGATAACGGCCCTGGACCCGCTCCGGTACGACCTCCTCTTCGAGCGTTTCCTGAATCCCGAGCGGAACGAGATGCCTGACATGGACCTTGACTTCTGCGCTGACCGGCGCGAGGAGGTCATCGACTACGTCCGGGCCAAGTACGGCGACGACCACGTCAGCCAGATCATCACCTTCAACAAGATGAAGGCCAAGGCGGTCATCAAGGACGTGGCGCGCGTCTTGAACATTCCCTTCGCCGAGGCCAACGAGATATCAAAGCTCATCACCGAGGACTCCCTCGATGAGGCGCTCAGGAGCTCTGAGGATTTCAAAAAGATCTACGAGGGGAGCGCCAAGGGGAAGATGCTGGTCGATATCTCCCTCTCCCTCGAGGGGCTGGTCCGCTCGGCCGGCAAGCACGCGGCCGGCGTGGTCATCTCCAAGGAGCCGCTTACCGAATACGTCCCCCTCTACAAGGACGCCAGGGATGGGAGCGTCTCCTCGCAGTATGACAAGATCACCCTGGAGCGCACGGGCCTTGTGAAGATGGACTTCCTGGGCCTCAAGAACCTCTCCATAATCAACAAGTGCCTCGCGCTCATCGAGAAGCGGCGCGGCGTACGGATCGATCTGGATGCCATCCCTCTCGACGACGCCGAAACCTTCAGCCTGCTCCAGCGGGCGAACACCAAGGGCGTCTTCCAGCTTGAGAGCGCCGGCATGCAGAACATCCTGCGAAAGCTGGGCCCCACCGCCTTCGAGGACATCATCGCCGTAAACGCCCTGTACCGCCCGGGGCCCCTGGACTCGGGCATGGTCGACGACTTCATCGCGCGCAAGCGAAATCCCGAGAGGATATCCTACCCGCACGAATCGCTCGAGCCGGTACTCAGGGACACGCTGGGAGTGATCGTCTACCAGGAGCAGGTGATGCTCATCTCCCAGATCATGGGGGGATTCACGCTCCCCGAGGCGGACAGGCTGCGCAAGGCGATGGGCAAGAAGATCAAGGAGATCTTCGAGCAGCTCAAGGAGAAGTTCATCAAGGGCGCAAGACAGAAGGGGATAAATCCCAGGCTCGCGGAGAAGGTTTTCGATCTGCTGGAAAAATTCGGCGGCTACGGATTCAACAAATCGCACTCCGCGGCATACGCGCTGGTCTCCTACCAGACCGCTTATCTCAAGGCGCACTACCCGATGGAATACATGGCCTCGCTTCTCTCCTCGCAGCCGGACAATCAGGACGAGACCGTCAAATACGTGGGAGACTGCCGCTCGAGCGGCATCGCCATCCTCCCGCCGGATATCAACAAGAGCGAATGCGACTTCACGGTGGAGGGGGACTCCATCCGCTTCGGCCTGGCCGCCATCAAGGGGGTGGGGGAGAAGGCGATCGAATCCATCACGGAGACGCGCGCCTCGCTCGGCGCCTTCGCGACGCTCAAGGACTTCCTCGAGCGCATCGACATCATGGCCGTCAATAAAGGGATACTGGAATCCCTTATCAAGGCCGGAGCCCTTGACTGCCTCAACCGCAACCGCGCCCAGCTCCTTGTCTCCGCGGACCTCCTGCTCGAAGAGGCCCGCAGCATGCAGGAGGAAAAGGCCTCCGGGCAGGGCAATCTCTTCGGCGGAGGACAGGACCAATCGAGCGACGGCGCCGAGATAGACCTTCCCATGGTGAGGCCCTGGCATGAGAACGAGAAGCTGCTCAGGGAAAAGGAGGCCCTCGGGGTCTACGTCTCGGGGCATCCGCTCGCCCGCTACGAGAACGAGATCAAGACCTTCGCCTGCACCTCGATCGCCGATCTCTCGCCGCGCACGGGCGGCGGGGAGTTCTCCATCGTGGGAATTGTCGGAAGCCTCAAGGTGCGCACCTCCAAGAATGGAAGGCGCTTCGCGGTGGGGCTGATCGAGGATATGGAGGGCGCGATCGAGGCGCTCTTCTTCCCGGATATCTTCTCGCGCTGCGAGACGCTGCTTTCCGGCGACTCGCCGGTCATGGTGAAGGGGGGCGTTGAATTCGAGCAGGACAGCCCGAAGAAGATCATCGTCAACGAGGTCAAATCGCTTCGCGAGATACGCAGGGAGTCGAT
>CAZZHU010000042.1:0-328 GCA_964654045.1 uncultured Leptospirales bacterium | reverse complement strand
GGGCTCGCCGATACCTCCACCGCGGTGAGGCGCCAGGGAGTCGATCTCGTCGATTCATATCAAGCTCAATCCGGTCGGTGTCGACGACGGGCTCCTCAACGGCATCAAGGCGATCATACAGAGATACAACGGCAAATGCCCTGTGTACTTCCACATCAATGGAACGAAGGGCGCGGAGCGGATCATAAAGGCCCATCACAGCTACAACAGCTCGCCCAGCGACGAGCTCCTCGAGGAGCTCTCCCGGGTCGTGGGAGCCGAATCGGTGCATTTCGCGATCAGGGAATGTTGAGAGTGCACTCAAAACTGGGGAAGCATTTTCAGGAGA
>CAZZHU010000041.1:27041-28376 GCA_964654045.1 uncultured Leptospirales bacterium | reverse complement strand
GTGGCCTTTTATAACCTGGTGAGGCTGGGAAGGATAACCGGCGATCCCGCGTGGGAAGCCTCGGCCCACCGGATCCTCGGCGGCGCGGGCACAGGCCTGCAGAAATATCCGCACGGGCACGGGATGCTCCTGGCGGCTCTTCAGTATGCCCTGGGGGAATCGTGCGAGGTGGTCCTGTCGGGCGACGCGGCCGACGGGGCTTTCCGGGAAATGCTCCGGGAACTGCGCCGGGAGTACCGGCCGCAGTGCGTTGCCCTGGTCAAATCCTCCCGGGCGGGGGGGCTGGCCGTTGATCGTCTCGCGCCCTTTGCCGCGTCAATGAATTCCGTTGGCGGCCGGCCAACGGCGTATGTGTGCCGCGCCCGACGCTGTTTCAGGCCGGTTCACACTGCAGCGGAACTGCGTGACCTGCTTGATGCAAAAAGTACTTGATTTATTTCCTGATCATTAACAGAACATTATTCTTGAGAACCAGCCACTATCCGGCGCGTTCCGGTTTATTACTATGACAGAACAACATCCGATGCAGAACATAACGGTCCTCCCCCGGGGCGGGTACCTGGTGGACACGGCGGCAGGCTACATACAGTTCGGGTCGCCCCCCGAGACGATCAAGGACACCATGCGCATGGAAAAGGGCGTGCCGCAGATATTCGTGCTCACCGATGAGCTCTTCAACTGGGTCAAGGGTATCAGCATCGCGGAGATCGAATTCCCCATCTATTACAACTTTTTTATAAAGAAGAGACGGACAACCATCATATGCCGTGAAGACCAGTTTGAGCAGATGAAGAAGGTTTTACAGGAAGCGCTCTTCGGGCCGAAGGAATTTGATATTTCGATCGATTTTGACAGCGCTCCGGGCGGCCGCGCCGTCCCCGACATAAAAATGGAAATGGATTATTTCAGGAGGGGCCTTAAGTTCTCCGACCTGCTCTCCTTCGGTTTTTTTAAGAACAACAGCTTCACCCTCCAGGGCATAACCGTCGAGATCATGGAGGATGGGGATTTCCGCGTGAGCCAGGGGAATGACGTGATCGCCATGGTCCCGTCCCGTGTCGAATACAAGCCGACATACCTTATCGGCCAGCGTCTCCCGGAGCCGTACAAGCCGCCCCTGTTCGGCGTCACCTGCCTGGGCCCGAGCCACGGCTTCGATCCGGAGGAGAACACCTCCGGTTACATCATATGGCTGAACCATAACGGTGTCATGGTGGACCCTCCGGTGAACTCGACCGAGTGGCTCGTCGACTCCAACGTTAATCCGAAACTGACCGACAGCATCATCCTTACCCACTGCCATGCCGACCATGACGCGGGCACCTTCCAGAAAAT
>CAZZHU010000041.1:24768-27031 GCA_964654045.1 uncultured Leptospirales bacterium | reverse complement strand
CATCTACACCACCGAGACGGTGATGATGAGCTTCCTGCGTAAATATTCAGGGCTGAGCAACATGCCCATATCGTACCTGATGCGCCTCTTCGACTTCCATCCTGTCAAAATAGGGAAGCCGACCTTCATACACGGCGGCAGGTTCAACATGTTCTATACGCTCCATTCGATCCCCACCATCGGGTTCAAGATGGAGTTCCAGGACCAGAGTTTCGTTTATTCTTCCGATCACAATAACGATCCGAAAATCCACAGGGAGCTTTTTGATTCGGGCCTCATCACCAGGGAGCGCTATGACGAGCTCAGCAATTTCCCGTGGGATTCAAAGGTCATCTACCATGAATCGGGCATAGCCCCGCTCCATACGCCCATAGCGATACTGAACGCGCTTCCGAAAAAGGTCAAAAAGAAGATCGTCGTGTACCATATCGCGAAGAAGGATTTTCCCCCCAAGACCGCCCTCACCCTGGCGAAGTTCGGCATGGAAAACACGCTCTACTTCAAAACGTCTCATCCGCGCTTCGAAACGGCGTACCAGATCATGGGCTTGCTGAAAAACCTCGACTTCTTCGAGGCGCTTCCCCTGTCGAAGGCGCAGGAGTTCCTGGACATCGTCGAGGAAGAGCGTTACCGGAAGGGGGACATCATCATCAGGAAGGGGTCCGCCGGGGACAAGTTCTACATAATATATTCGGGCAATGTCTCGGTTGACAGCGGCGGCCTCGAGCAGAGGAAGATATACGGCACGTATGACTACTTCGGGGAAGTGGCGCTCGTCACCGACCAGACCCGCGCGGCCGACGTCATAGCTGAAACGGACCTGGTCGTGTACACCGTCAGCCGGGAGAAATTCCAGAACTTCATCGTCGGCACCGAGTTTGAGAAGACTCTCCAGCGGCTGGCGCGGATACGGAACAGCGAGACGTGGAACCTGCTCTCCACCAGCGATTTTTTCCGCTATTGCACCTCTTCGCAGAAGACCTGGCTTGAATCGATATTCATTCCCATGGAGCTGCAGGGGCCGGGAGACATTATACGCGAAGGGGAGCCGATGCAGTATATCTATATTCTCAGGAACGGGGAAGTGGAAGTGACCAAAGACGGGAAGCCCATCGCCACGCTGAAGAGGGGCGATTTCATCGGTTCGGTCCAGAGGCTTCACATGAACGAGCCGGCGGACTGCACCTTCTCCAACCGCGAGACGGTCGCCGTGTACGCCATGAAGAGCGATGATATAAAAAGATTTATCAACAACAATCCCGGCCTTCTGATGAAGCTGGTCTACGACTTTTAGGGCTATCCCTCCCGCGCAATATTTCGATTCGTGATAGTGGTTTAATGATGGTAATGGGACCGGGACCCGCTCCCGCTCACCCGCCAAAATATTACGTCCCTGTACTATGGCGGGCGGGGACTTCCTGTCCCCTGTTCGCGATAGCGGGTTCCGGTCCCTGCATGTTATAATCCTTGAAGTTGGACGCTGTCCGATTTTTTCTTGACTTGTGCCGCAAGATATTTAGTATTGCACAAATTTTTTGAAATGTCCATGCGCCGGCGGGAATTGGTTGACACCGGGGCGGACTGCGGCGCAAGATGCGATTGCGTGTATACTGGCAAGGATTAGTTAACAAGACATCATATGGTTTTCAGTTCAGTCACATTCCTGTTTTTCTTTCTTCCCATAACGCTGGTCTTTTTCTTTTTTCTGAGGAACAGGCCGATGGCGAGGAACGTCTACCTCCTTGTCGCGAGCCTCGTGTTTTATTTCTGGGACGAGAAGATCTACACCATCCTCCTCGTGGTGTTTACGGTCATGAACTATTGCTTCGGGATCCTCATCGCCCGCGCCGGGGAGCGACGCAGGATGATCCTGGTTATTTCCCTCGTGTGCAATATCCTGCCCCTTGTCTTTTTCAAGTACACGGGTTTTTTCGTGAGCAATTTCAACACGGTCATCGCCCTCTTCGGCGCCGCGCCCTTTGACGTGCCGCGCCTCAAGATGCCGGTGGGCCTGTCGTTCTACACGTTCCAGATACTGACCTACTGCATAGACGTATACCGGCGAAAAGTCGAGGCGGAAAAGGACCCGGTGAAGATCGGCCTTTTTATCTCGTTTTTCCCCAAGGTGCTGCAGGGGCCCATCGAGACATACCATCATGTTGCCCCGCAGATGGCAGGCGGCGGCGTTACCAGGGCAGATTTCGCCGAAGGGGTGAGGCGGATTATCATGGGCCTGGGCAAGAAGGCCCTCGTCGCCAATGTC
>CAZZHU010000041.1:0-24758 GCA_964654045.1 uncultured Leptospirales bacterium | reverse complement strand
CGGGGGGCCCGTCGACAAGATTTTCGCGGTCCCGGCCCAGGACCTCTCGGCCGGGGTGGCCTGGCTCGGCGCTGCCCTCTATGTGCTGCAGATCCTCTTCGATCTCATCGCGTACAATGACATAGCCATTGGCCTGGGCAAGATGTTCGGGTTCTCATTCATGGAAAACTTCAATTACCCCCTGACGGCGCGATCAATACGGCAATTCTGGCAGAAAAACCATATAACCCTGACTGCCTGGTTCAGGGAATATCTCTACATTCCCCTGGGCGGGAACCGGGTGCCGGTGGCCCGGGCGTATTTCAACGTTATCATCATTTTCTTTATATCCGGCCTCTGGCACGGCGCCGCCTGGTCCTTCGTGGTCTGGGGCATGTGCCACGGTATATTCTCCGCTTTCGAGAAGGCCACGGACAAGCTGACCGAGCGGGCGTGGCGGCCTTTTGGCCATCTCTACCTTCTGCTGTTCCATGTCACGACCATGGTGTTTTTCCGCGTGAGCGATCTCAAGGCGGCCGGGACGTATATCGCCACCATGTACGGCATCATCCGTCCCGACGTGGCCCGTTATGATATCATACAGTTTGTGAGCAACTCGGACACGATGATCGCGATCGCCCTGGCCCTGATCGGGTCGGTGCCCCTGGCGCCCTTCGTGAGGGGGAAGATCGAGGCCTTCATCGATTCCCGCGGCGGCGCCGCCTATCGCTCCCTGTCCATCGCATTTTTCACGGTGCAGATAATCTTCCTGGCCGGCGTACTGCTCCTCTCGGCGATGGCCCTGGCGAGCGACACCTATACACCGTTCCTGTACAGGCAGTTCTGAGGTGCCCCCCATGAAAGAATCCAGAATCACATCGGTTTATTATATCATCCTGATCGCGCTGTTCACCCTGGCCATCTGGCTGCCGAACATCGGAAGCATCTTCAGTATCGCGCCCGGGGAAAGTTCGGAGCAGCGCGCCATGACGAAATTGCCGGAACTCAGGCTCGACCGGAAGTCGATTATCCAGTTCCAGAGCAAATTCATGAAATACTATGTTGATAATTTCGGCTTCCGCAACGTACTTATCCGTTGGAACAGCATCTTCAAGCTTAACATCCTCAAGGTGGACCAGTTCCCCAAGGTGCTCGTGGGCAGGGAGGGCTGGCTCTATCTCATCAAGGACGATGAGGGCAACAATTCCCTGGACTACTATCGTTCCCTGTCCCTGTTCCCGGGCGAGAAGGAAATGGCCGAATGGACGAAGCCGCTTGCCGACATACAGAAGTATCTTGCCGGGAAAGGGATCCGCATGCTGGTCGTGTTCGTTCCCATGAAGCCGCGTGTGTATCCTGAATATGTGCCTGAGTACCTGAGGCCGGTCCAGGACCGGACCCGCCTGGGACAGATGATGCGGTATCTGGAAAAACGCACCGCCATTGATGCCATTGACACCGGCCCGGGAATAATCGCGGGCAAGAAGGAACACCCGGTCTTCATCAAGCACGACGTTCACTGGAACGGCTACGGCGCCTATTACGCCTACCGCGCCATCATGGCCAGGCTGTCAAAGACGCTGGCGCCGATGCCCCCGCGCCCGCTTGACGATTATACGGTGACGACCGTCAGCTTCACCGGGGGGGACCTGGCGAACATGCTCGGCCTCAAGGACCGGTTCACCGAGGACTATTATGGGTTCACCTTGAAAGAGGGGGCGAAAATAAAGTCGCTGCCGGTCACGTACCCGGCGACCTTCAGCAGGTTCACCGAGGCGATTGAATCGGGCGACCAGGCGAAACCGAAAGCCGTTGTCTTTCATGATTCCTTCTTTAATTTTCTCAAGCCCTTCATGGGCGAGCATTTCCGGCGGATGGCCTGTTTCCAGAGTTACGGCCGTTTCGACCCCGCAGTTATCGAAGCAGAGAAACCCGACATCGTGATTTTTGAAATCGCCGAGCACTTTCTGCTGAAATCGCCGGCCTATGTCGCATCAGTGAAGTGACCTCGCCCCCTAACCCCCTCTCCTCGGCAAGGCCTCACCCGCGCTCTGCGCGCCCTCTCCATCAAATGGAGAGGGCTTCCGAATTAATAATTTTCTGGAGATGAGTTTTTTACATTCCCCCCTCTCCGCTTTGCGGAGAGGGGGTAGGGGGGTGAGGATAAAAAAAGCGCACGACAAGTGCGGGTGAGGCCGGGCATGGAAACCGCGGGGATGAGGGGATGTCATCGATCAATCTTTTCCCGCGCCCGCCTCTGCCGTCTGCGCCTTCCCGTTCAGGCTCACCCGGTACCAGTCAATATTCCTGGTGATATACATAACTGTCCCCAGGATGACAAACAGCGCCACGGATCCCAGGAGAAGGGTGTAGTCCTCGTTCTGCAGCAATATGAAGAGATACGCGTACAGGCCGGCAAGGAATCCCGCCATGAGCCCGCCCCGCTTCCTGGTTTTAAGCACCTTGACGCTGTACCCGGTGATCATCGCGATGACACCGGCGCCCGCCACCAGGTATGACACGATGAAATTCATGTATTCCGACAGTGACAGGAAGAGCAGGTAGAACAGGCAGAGCGCGAACCCCACCATCAGGTACTGCAGGGGGTGTATCTTTAATCCCATGAATAGCTCGAAAAGAAAAAAGCAGAGGAACGTGAGCGAGATGAAAAGGAAACCGTATTTGACAGCGCGCACGCATTTCTGGTAAAAATCGACAGGCTGGTAGAGGATGACGCCGAAGGCCGCATCGGCGGGATTGATTTTTCCGCCGTCAACGAATTCCTGGGGAAAGTTCCTGCCGAAGTATGAGACCTTCCACCCGGCCTCGAATCCTTTCGCCGTTATCTTCCTTGCCGAAGGCAGGTAGGAGCCGGTGAAGCTCGGGTGCGGCCATGACGACCTCAGGCGCACCGTCGTTTCCTGCCCCAGGGGCGCGAAGGTCAGCGACGAGCTTCCCTGGATGGACAGCTTCATGGCAAAGTCGAAGGCGCGGCCGCCCTGGCGGATATCCCTGATGAAGGCATGGATACCCGACTGGTACAGGCCGCTGCCGCGCACTCCCGGCAGGAAGGGGATCTCCTTCCCGTTCCAGTTGAGGGATACGCGCCGCTGAATGCCGCGGGTGTCCGGTATTCCCACCGTGAGGCAGGCCTCCTCCCATAGTATGTCTTTATCAGGGATCCGGAGGCGCGAGAAATCAGGGGCGCTGAAACGTCCCAGGATCGAAAGGCCTTCCAGCCGGTACAGGATGACTTCATAAAGACCGCGGGACCTTTTTTCCGGCTGGATGTCGCCGTCGATCGCGAGGGCGTCCGGCAGGAAATAGGCGTTTTCTATGCTCACCCGCGTGATGTTCTTTTCGTCCTTGAAGTACCGCCGGTAGGGGATCGTGAGCACCGGGCCGATGATTTTCTGTTCGTTGCCCCATTTGCCGCTCACCTCGCTGACAGCGGAAATTCGCCGTGATTCGCGCTCGGTGACGAGGCTGTTTACCATGGAAAGGGGAATAAGCAGGGCAAGGGACAGGATGCCCGTGAAGACAATTTTAAATATCAGGGATTCTGATAATCCTTTTAGAAACATGTGTTTCCTCCTGTGTAATATTTTCATAAATATGGAGGGGTAGGGTGAAGGGATTGTGAACTCTGTGTGAAGTTTGCAAATTTTTTGATCCGGGGGGCTACAATTTTAAAGGGGAAGAGGGTGGCTTCCCTCTTCCCCTTTTGATCCCCATCACCCCGCGCCTGCGGCGGGCCGGGCTTGATCAATAAATATATTTTAGCTGATCGGCAATCGTATGCAGCATCCTGCTGACGATTGCCTCCCGCGGCCTCCCTGCCGCGGGTATTAATAAAAATTATTTAAAGTACAGGCCTAAAACGTCCGCTCGCAGAGCGGACACTGATAGGCGCTTGTTGTTTGAAGCCGCACCGAACGAAGCGTAGCGGAGTGAATGCGGCTGAGTTAAGCGCCATAGCCCCCGCCGGCATTGAGGCGGCGCGGGGGGAGGGATCGAAAGGGAGGGGGTGTCCGCGGTGACACCCCCTCCCTTTCATAAAATGCCGACCCGCTTCGGGTCAGCTAGCGCATGCCCTGCCAGGGGCGATTAATTGGTAGCGCCAGCAGCGCGGTCACCCCCGGCCCGCCGGTGTTATTCTTAACTTCTACATACCCGCCATGGAGGTGGGCCACCTCGCGCACGAAGGGGAGGCCGAGGCCGGTGCCGCGCATGCGGTCCCTGCCGGGGAGGGAATAGAAGCGGTCGAATACCCTGCTGACCGCAAAATCGGGGATGCCGGTGCCGGTATCGGCGATCGTGAGAACAATGAAATTCTCCTGCGCCTGCGAGGACAGGGTAATGGTCCCGCCCGCCGGCGTGAACTGGACGGCGTTCCTGGCGAGGTTCATGACGGCGTGGGTGATCAGGAATTTTTCGCCGGACGCATCGTGGCCGGGCTGTATGTCATTGACGATGCGAATGCAGCCCTTGACGATCTGCGGCTCGAGGCTTGCCATGACTTCGGCAACGACGCCGCCGAGGGAAATGTCCTCGATATTTCTCAAAGCTTTCCTTTTTTCCAGCGCGGTCAGCTGCAGAAGCTTCTCGATAATGCTGTCGATCCGCCCCGTTTCATTAAGTATATTCCGGTAAAATTTCTTTTTCTGCTCCTCGGGCATATCATCGTCGAGGAGCTCCGCGGCGCCCCGGATCGATGAAAGGGGACTTTTAAGCTCGTGTGTCAGGGTCTGGACATAACGCTCGATATAGTCTTTTCCTTCCAGCTCGGCGCGCATTTTCTCGAAGGCGAGCCCGAGATCGCGTATCTCGGCCGCTGAAAGGCTGGGGAACTCTTCCCTTTTGCCGGCGCGAAGCGACGTCACGTAATCAAGGAGTTTCGCTATGGGCCGGTTGATCCAGAGCGTGAGGAGCACCCCCAGCGCCATGAATGCCAGGCAGGATAGGACCGCCGCGGCGATGATTTTTCTCCTGGCAAGCTCCATGAAAAGGGAGACGCTGTTTTCCGGTTTTACCACGGTGACAACTCCGATGATAGCGCCGTTGCGCCTGACCGGCGCGGAAACGTAGAGCGAGTTCGTCGACGGGTCGCTGCTTACCATGCGGGACGAACGGGCGCCGTAGGCGCCGCGCAGGGTGCGGTACACGTCGTTCCACCGGGAAAAATCCTTCCCCTCGTTCTTTCCGCCGTTTGAATCGTAAAGGACAATCCCCTTTGAATCGGTCACGTAGACCTGCAGGTTGATGTCCGATTTTTCAAGGCCGTATATCCGGGCGGATATTTTCTTGCGCGAGACCAGGCTGAAAATGTTTTTAATGCCCGTGAGCCGCACCGATTCATCTGCCGGTCCTGATTCGAGCAGGGCAGCCATCAGGTGCGCAGTGTCGTTGAGGGATTCCTCGACGGCTTCCAGGTAGCGGGGACGTATGTCGCTGACGATCATGTCGAAAACGAGATAGGATCCGGCGGCGTACAGGAGAATAAAGCCGATGAGGATGCGCGTGCGTATTCTCACCGGTCATCCCTCAGCGAGTATCCCACGCCGCGGTGCGTCATGATGGGGTCCGTCCCGGGATCGACGGCGCGCAGTTTTGCACGGATGGTCTTGATGTGGGTGTCCACGGTCCGCTCGAAGCTCTCGTCCGGCTCGACCCATACCATCTCCATGATTTTCTCCCGCGTGTACACCCAGCCGGGACGCCTGATGAGGAGGCAGAGTATCTCGTACTCGTAGCGGGCTAGGTCCAGAGGCGCGCCCCGGTAGATGATCTGCCGCCGCTCCGTGTCGATCGTGAAGGGGGTGTTCCCCGCCGGGGGCGTACCGCCGCCGCTCCTTCTCAGGACCGCCCTGACGCGGGCCACGAGCTCCCGCGGGCTGAAGGGCTTTACAATATAGTCATCGGCGCCGAGCTCCAGCCCCAGGATGCGGTCGATCTCGTCGGAGCGGGCGGTGAGCACCAGGACCGGCACTTCCGACTCTTTCCTGATCATCTTTACCAGGTCGAAGCCGGAGATGTCGGGGAGACCGATATCCAGGATGACCAGGTCGACGCGGCCCTTTGCCATCCGGTCCATGCCTTCGGCGCCGGTAGCGGCCCAGAGGGGCTCGAACCCTTCACGTTCGAGGGCATAGGTCACCGTATCAGCGATGCCCGGTTCGTCTTCGATGATTAGGATGCTCTGTTTTTCAGGCATAGGCATGAAAGGAACTGATCGATTATTGCCGGTAATGATGTTTGATGCAACCGGGTTAGTCAAGAGTAATTTAATTGACGGATCGGCATGTGGTTTCGGGACAGTGAAAAAATCGATGATTCCCGGCCTCCTGGAGGAAAACAATCCAGGCGGAAAGGGTATTTTTTGTTGACCCCCGGCGCGGGATACTATCATGATAATGTAAGAGGAGAAGATAATGAGAACTGCCGCGGCTTTTTTTATATTTGTACTGATGCTCGGCGCACCGGCCTTCAGCGCGGAAAAGACGGTTTTCGCGGTCCTGGACCTGGAGGCCCGGGACGTTCCGGAAACGGATGCGGAGAAGATTTCCCATATTATCCGGAACGAACTGAGCAATAGCAAGGAGTTCCAGGTCCTGGACGGGAGACAGGGGGATAAGGGCGCCCTCACGTGCGGCGATACCGTCTGCGCGGTCCAGGCCGGGAAAAAGATGGGGGCGCAGAAGGTGCTGATCGGTACCCTGATGAAGATGGGCGAACAGGTGATCGTTACCTGCCGCGTCATCGATGTTGGAAAAGGGACCGTTGATTTTGCCGGAAACGAAAGGGCGCTGACCCGGTCGGATGAACTGTACATGGCCGAACGGCTCTGCGAGAAGGTAGTCAGGGCGATCACGGGGAAACCGCTGTATATCGAAGAAGATAAGCTTGAAGAATCAATACCGGTGGATAGGTACCGGGATTCCGCGAAGTCTTCATACCGTGCGGCAAAAGATCCGTTTGCCTGGATCGCCCTCGGTTCCGGGATTGCGTGCACATGGGGCTTTGCCATAACTCATGAAAGCTATGAGTGGAGGACCAGGTTTACCTTCCCGTATAGATTCAACGATGTATACATATGGATGCTGTCCCCTGTTTTTTCGGTAAACCCGGATTTTTACTCCTATCTGCTGATCAAAGAGTATGTGGACAGGAAAAACAGGCATCACAGGGCGGAGAAAATACGGGATAGAGGCTATTATTTCAGCGCCGGGGTCGGCGGCTTTGCCGTGGTTATGCTTGCCACCTTTATCGGGCGCTCTATAGTCCATTCCGCAGCCGGTGTGAAAGACGCGAAGACCGGCGATATTTCCTTCATGATGCCCGTCTCGTATGACAGGTCTGCCGGAACCGTGGGGCGGGAGCAATATACTATCGGGATGGGGCTGTCGATGAAGTTTTAAGAGCCCTTTCATGCGAGGAGGGAACCCATGAGCGCGAAAAGAATCGCCGTAATTTTTATCGCTGCATTCAGCCTGTGCCCGGTTGCCCGGGCGGGGATCAACGATGACCTGGTCAGCGCCGCCAGGGAGGGCGCCATGGACAGGGTCCGCTCGGCGCTGGCGGCCGGTGCCCTGGTTGATGCCAGGAACGGCGAAGGCATGACAGCGCTGATGGCGGCTTCCGCCGCCGGGAAAAGCGATATCGTAAACCTCCTGATCGGCAGAAAAGCCGGGGTTAACATGAAAGACAACAACGGCAGGACCGCTGTCATAATGGCGGCGGAAAGCGGCATCGTTGAAACAGTCAGGGTCCTCGTGATCGCGGGGGCCGGCATCAACCTGAAGGACAACAACGGCGTATCCTCCCTGATGCGGGCCGCGGAAAACGGGTCCCTCGATATCGCTGATTACCTCGTAAAAGTGGGCGCCCAGGTCAACGCCCGTGACAACCATGGCAGGACCCCCCTCATCATGGCGGCCGGCGCGGGGCATCTTGAAATGGTGAAGTTCCTTATCGGGAAGAACGCGGGCGTCAATGCGGCGGATGATAACGGATGGACGCCTCTCCTCAATGCGTCCTACGGCGGCCATACGGAGATGGCGGGCCTCCTCCTTAAAGCGGGCGCCCGTGTCAATGCGAAGATCACCCTGGCTGATTCATACGGAATTACCTCCCTGATGCTGGCGTCTTTGAACGGGCACGCGGAGCTGGTGCAGCTCCTTCTTCAAAACAGGGCCGATGTGAATGCCAGGGATAATTTGGGCCAGACAGCCCTTACCAAGGCCCTTCAGTACGGCCATGATGAGGTCGTTAATCTGCTCAAGGCTGCAGGCGGGAATGAGTAGTTGCAGCGGCTATCGCCGGCTTCCCGTGCTGAACATGCAGCAGTTATAAGAAATGGCAATTTTCAATCATGTTTAAAAAATTTTGTTGACATTAAACAATAAAAAGTTAGCTTGATGAAACTTATTGATTGGCATTGCTATTTTTATATTCATAGAATTGCAGGCTGTTGGATTTTATAATTTTTCCCGGTTTTCAATATAGAGTACCTGTATACATCTGATAAAATTTCATATTCGGGATTATTGTAGTTGCAGAAATTATTAATATGAGTTGCTATTGTACCCTAAGAATAGAAAAGGAAATATGAAAAAGATTATACCCCTCATCTGTTCGATTGTTATACTTATGCTTCCGGCCTTGCTTGTTTCCTGTAAGAAGAAAGGTCCCACCGATATGCCTGAATTGACGCGGATAGTAGCCACCCAGACCAGTAAAGATGATATGGACATTGTCCATAAAACTCATGAAAAGGCGGGCATAGACTGCTATAAGTGTCACCACAAATGGGAGAACCCTGACAGGATCAGGAACTGCTCCAACTGCCATCAGAAAGATATTGTCCAGATAACAAAAGACACGTGCCTTAAATGCCACACAGCCAAAGATAAAGAGTAACTGCACAACCGGTGAAAGCGGGGAACAATGCGGAAAGTATTGATCCTGGGTATCGGCAACACATTACGGTGCGATGATGGCCTGGGTGTATTTATAGTCAGGCAGATGGAGGAATCCGGTAGCCCGCTTCCCGAGGGAGTTGATCTCCTTGACGGGGGAACCGCCGGGTTCGACCTGCTGGGCCTGATCGACGGTTACGATAAAATAGTTATCGTGGATGCCCTCAGGACCGATGACAAACCGGGCAGCGTCTACCGGTTCAGTCCCGACCACGCGGTTGAGCGCCGCGCCCAATTCTCGATGCATGAAGTTGGTATCATGGAAGTGATTAAAACCCTCAGGATCATGGATAATGATCCCGAGATAGAATTCGTCGGGATTGTTCCGGAGAACATATCCGATACGGACACAGTCATTAGCCGGGCGGTCCTGGATTCAATACCCAGGGCGATGGAAGTGATCCTTGACGCGGCTATTAATTAAACATGATTTTCCACATTGCAGGTCACTAGACTTGTTGCAATTCTTAATTAATTAAAAAAGGTCTAAGGGGCGAAGCCCCTTAAAAGCCCCCGCCGGGGCCCCATGCGCCCAACAGGATGTTGCAGTGCAGACGCCGCACAGGACGTGCAATAAGGCGTCTGCCGAGCGCGAGACGCCAGTTTCGCAACATGTCTGCTGATTATTCTTCAGTAATTTCAGGTGATAGTAAATTTTTTGTAATACTCATAAATTCTTCTAAAATGAGCGGATGCCACTTGTTCTTCAGCCAGATCATGTGGATATCGGCGTTCAACGGCCCTTTCTGCAGGGATACCTCTACGAGCTGGCCCCCTGACAGCTCTTCCTTCACTGCTATCCTGGGAAGAACCGCGATTCCCGTGCCAGCAATAATATTTTGCTTGATTGCGTTAACACTATTGATGCGCAGTATATTCGGCAGCGCGAGATTTTCTTCTCTAAAGAGGCCTTCGATCATCTTGAAATAACTGCAATCGCTTGTCGTCATATACATTGGCCCATTCTTGATTTCAGAAAGCCGGACATCCGGCTTTGAAGATATGGGGTTGCCCGGATAGGTAACCATGACTAAGGGAATTGTCTGCAATTTACATGTCTCGAGGCCGATCCCGGCAAAAGCATCGGTGATTAAAAAAGCCAGGTTGATGATTCCTGACCGCAGTTCTTCAGGCAGCCCGTGGGATGAGCATGAATTGAATTGCATGTTCACATGGGGAAACCTGCCATGAAACTCCCTTAATATTTGCGGCAAAAAATAGGTGCTGATTGTCTCCGGAATTCTGATTGCCAGAGAACCATAGACTTCCTCGCTGTGCTTTAATTCGGATCGTATCTCTTCCTCAAGATTCAGCATCTTTTGCGAATATTCCAATAAAAGGATACCGGCAGGTGTGAGGGTTACATGTTTCCCTTCACGAGTGAACAGTTTCACATTGAGGTCATTTTCGAGTAACTTGATCTGTTCGGATACGGTTGATTGGGCATAATTGAGAGTATCCGCAGCCTGGTTAAAGCTTCCTAATGTTGCAACTGTTCTGAATGTATGTAATTGACGTAATTCCATTATATCAGCCCTCAATATATCGGAAAAACCGATTTAACACATCTGAATATGCCTATTGACACAGTAAATCCGATAGATTATTATGTAAATAAAAATTCAATTATGCTTCAATGAAAATAAACATGAAAGGAGATTAAATCATGAACAGAACAGAAAAAACGTTAGATTTTCATAAGAATTGCGGGTTCACCTGTTCGCAGTCAATCATCGCTGCGTTTGGAGAACAATACGGTATTGATCAGGATCAAGCCAGGTTGCTCGGCAGGACATTGGCAGGCGGAATAGGAGGGCAGGGACAGACCTGTGGATATATCGCGGGCGCGCTCCTGATCCTGGCCCATGAGTATAACGATAAAGATGAGGCTCAAGCCAGGGAGAATACCCATCCTGCTGTCATGGAATTGATCCGGCGTTTTAAGGAAAAATATGGGACTACGAATTGCAATGATCTTTTGGGGATCGACAGGACTACGGAAAAGGGATTAAAGATATTAAAAGAGGAAAATCTTCCAGCCAAACATTGCTATTGTGAGGGCGGGTTCGGACAACATGTAGCTGAAATCCTGGAGTCTTTAATCTGATCGATGGCGCTGGCAATGTCTGTTTTCGGGGAGCAAACGGCATTGGTGATTGCGGTGACAGGGCTTTTGTCCAGCTCCCCCTCATGCTGTGCAATATTAAGAATATGTCATGGATTTGCAGACAAAGCACCGGAGTATAATTCAGCTTATCGTGTTGCGAAAGATATTATTTACATGATATGACCCGAAGCGAGGAATATGATTGACATGGATGCAGACAATATTTCGGCTAAATTTAATCGGATTGCAGACCAATATGATTCGCAAAGAAAATTATTGATCCCCTGTTTCGATGATTTCTATGGGACAATCCCGTTTGTCGCGGGTATGAAAAGTGATTTCCGATCGATACTTGATCTCGGAGCAGGCACGGGCATCCTGTCGCACTATCTTTACGGTCAATTCCCGGATGCAGAATATACATTGATGGATATATCGGATCGAATGCTGGAAGTGGCGCGTCAAAGATTTGAGGGACTTGGTAAATTCCATTACGAAACAAACGATTATTCCATGCAATTGCCTCCCGTCATGTTTGACTTGATAGCCTCGGCTTTGTCCATTCATTACCTTGAACATGAAAAAAAAGAATCGCTCTATGTAAATGTGCACAAGCACCTGGAGCCGGGCGGGTATTTTATGATTCTTGATCGTTATCGGGCTTCTTCAGAATTGGTGGACCAGCATTATGTTCACTGGAGATATAATTCTATTGCCAGACATATAACGTCCGATATAGAATGTGATCCATTATTTAAAAAGAGAGAGCCGGACATTAAAAATACTATTGATGACAATAAAAATGCATTGATAAAAGCCGGTTTTTATACAGTGGAATGTATATATAGTTTCATGGGGTTCGGGGTAATCCTGGCTATAAAATAACATTTGTATTAACGGGAAATATTCCCATTCTTGATTGGTGCTGGATATAATGGTCATTAAATAAATGACGGGTATCATGGACTGAAGACGCCTTATAATCATCAGGGATTGGTACTATAATAATTAAATGCGTTATACTCTGGTGAGATTTACATATTGAGAAGCATATGTAATGATTATTATAACTAAATATAACAAAAAATAACAAATAGCAACAATTATGGTTGACTTGTATATGTTAATAATAACATAAGGACCTAATTGAAATCCAAATTTAACATATGCAATTAAAAATATTGGAGGAAAGCTGTGCGATATAATGTTTTTTTCCCCTCTGCCATGGTTATACTCGCTGCGATCATTGTTCAGACCTGCAGCCTGGATCCCTGGGTTACGGGAAAGAAATACCCTGAGACCGTAATTATCACAAAGATCACCAGGTTCGGAAAATCCGCCGACGGGGTATCTCCCATGAAAAGCCAGCTCGGTGCGGTCAAATTTTATCATAAGACACACGAAAAGATTGGGATGAAATGCGTTGAATGCCATCATAAAACCGCAAACCCTGACAGGATAAAACAGTGCGCTTTTTGCCATATCGGCGAGAACGGTTATACAACGATGCATGGCCTGTGTCTTGACTGTCACATCGATAAAAAGGAGGGCCCGCAACAGTGCAAAGAATGCCACTGATTGCCGGAGACTGCCAGGTTTTAAATCTGACGTATAACGACCCGGTTGTCAGGTTGACAGGGAATGTCATGGAGGGCGTACGTGATAAGGATACGGTAGCAGGTCAGACTGTCATGAAATCAATTCCACGCGCGGGGGGCGCGATTCCTGATGCCGCTACTCATAAAAAAAAAGAGGAGGATATGTATGTCTTTGAACAGAAGGGACTTCTTGAGACTGATGGGCGGAACGACGGCCGCTTTCGCCTTTCCCTCAGTTATACTGCAGGGATGCAGGAAGGCACTGGAGAAAGCTGCTGAACGGACCCAGGTCATATGGATCCAGGCGCAGTCCTGTTCCGGTTGTTCGGTATCGCTTTTGAATCATATTGACCCGGGCATCGTTTCGGTTATAACCGAACACATAAGCCTGAACTACCACCAGACACTCATGGCCGGGACGGGACATGTCGCGATCAGGGTCCTGGAGGAAGCGGTCAGGAAAAACCGTAAGGACTTTATACTTATAGTTGAAGGTTCCATCCCCGCAAAGGATGACAAATTCTGCACCATCGGGGAGATGGACGGAAGGATCATCGGCGCCCGGGAGTGGGTCACAAAGCTCGGCGCTAACGCCAAGGCCCTCGTTTCAGTCGGGACCTGCTCCGCCTTCGGCGGCATCCCGGCAGGCGAAATGCGCGACGGCAGCGGCAATCCCACCGGCGCGATCAGCCTCTCCCAGCTTATGAAGGGCAAGACCGTGTTGAACATACCCGGCTGTCCGCCCCATCCTGACTGGATGGTGGGCACGCTACTCCATGTGCTGTTGAAGGGCATGCCCGAGCTAGACGAGTATAACAGGCCGAAGATGTTCTATGGAAAGACGGTGCACGAGCAGTGCGAACGCCTGAGCGACTACAAGGCCGGCAGGTTCGCGAAGCAGTGGGGAGATGAAGGCTGCCTTTACAATATCGGCTGCCTCGGCATGGATTCCTGCTGCGATATCCCCACCCGCAAGTGGCTCGGCGGCGTCAATTCCTGCACCCAGTGCGGTGCCGGCTGCATCGGCTGCACCGAGGACGTCTTCCCTGATTACGGGAAGCGGGGCGTGTTCAAGCACCTGACTGCCCGCAACGAGCGTATCATCAGGCCTGAACACCGGGTGTCGGTTTTCAAACACAGGTTGGAGGTGTAACACATGGCTACGGTATTGATTGACCCCATCACAAGGATCGAAGGTCATCTTTCAATTGAGATAGACGTTGAAGGCGGCAAAGTCGTCGACGCGAAGAGCATCGGCGACATGTTCCGCGGCTTTGAAAAGATATTTCAGGGGCGCAATCCCCTCGACGCGAACCAGCTCTCCCAGCGAATCTGCGGCGTGTGCCCCATATCGCACGGCATCGCGTCCAGCAAGTGCCTCGAAGACGCCTTTGGCATAAAGCCTAACAATAACGGCCGGGTGCTCCGCAACCTGATGCTGGCGGCGAACTATATGCACTCTCACCTGATCCATTTTTACCACCTGGCGGCCCTGGACTACGTGGACATCACCGCGCTCCGGAAGTACACGGGCGGCGACTCAAAGATCAACAACCTGAAAGACTGGGTGGAGAGCGAAGTCAGGACCAAGAAGGGCCGGGCCGACGCCATTACCGCCGGCGCTCCCTTCCTTCCCCGCTATGAGGGCAACTTCTATATCAAGGACGTTGATACCAACATCGACGCCATCGCCGGTTACGTGAAGGCGCTGGAAATGCGGATGAAGGCCCACAAGATGGTAGCTGCAATCGGCGGCCGCGCTCCCCACGCTATCGGACTGGTTCCCGGGGGCGTGACCCAGGTGCCGACCCGCGCAATAATCAAGGAATACAGGAAGCACATCAGTGAAATTCAGGACTTCATAAACGAAGTATACATGAATCATGTTATCGCCGTGGCGAAGGAATTCAAAGACTACTTCAAGATCGGTTCTTACACGAACTTCCTCTCCTACGGGCTGTTCGAGCAGGACGCGGAAGAGAAGAAGTTTTTCCTGCAGCGCGGCGTCGCTTACGGCACAAGTCTCGAAGGCTTCGACGCCGATAAAATCAAGGAACAGGTCAAATACGCCCGGTACAGCTCCGGGTCTAACCTGCACCCCTACCAGGGGCAGACCGAGCCGCAGCCCGGGAAGGGCGGGGCCTATACCTGGCTCAAGGCGCCGCGGTACGACGGGAAGGCCATGGAAGTCGGCCCCCTGGCCCGCGTGGTCGTCAGCTACCTGTCGAAAAACGCCGCGGTCAGGAAAGAAGTCGATGCCCTGCTCGGTGAAGTCAAGCAGGACATTCCCGCGGTATTCTCCGTCCTGGGAAGGCATGCCGCCCGCGCCATCGAGGCGAAGCTGATCGCCGCCGAGATGCATAAGTGGATTGACGAGGTCGAGGTGAACGGCAAACCGAGGAACTCCTTCAGCATTCCGGATACCGGCGAAGGCATGGGGCTCGTCGAGGCTTCCCGGGGCGCCCTCGGGCACTGGATCGTGGTGAAGGACGGGAAGATCGCCAACTACCAGGCAGTTGTTCCCACCACCTGGTTCTGCGGGCCCCGCGGCGATGACGGAGCCAGGGGCCCCGTCGAGCAGGCCCTTATCGGCACGCCCATATCCGACCCGAAGAATCCCATCGAGGCGGCCCGCGTGGTGCGGTCCTTCGACCCGTGCATCGCCTGCGCCGTCCATGTCGTCGAGGGAGATAAAGAGATCGGAACGTTTAAAGTCTGCTGATTATCCCGGTAAAAAGGAAAATCGAGAAGGGATTGCTGGAATGCGGCAGTCCCTTTTTTATTTCCGTCGCAGTGGGCCGCCCTGGTCATGTCCCGGCGTTCCGCGCAATATGCGCGGTATCGAAGGGTGAGGGGTCAACGATTGAGCGGATGATAGTAGAAAAGCCCTGCCGGTTGACAGGGCTTTTCACGGGCAAAGCATCCTGCGGACCCTGCTACAGCGAGTTGAACTGCGAGTAATATTTTACGCTGTAGCGCGTCTCGATCCCGATGACTTCGCGTATGATGGCGGCGGCCTTGTCGCCGTTTTTTTCATGGAGGAACGAGAACGCCTGCTTGAAGTATTTGACTGCATCGGACAGGCTTTCCGTCCTGAGCTTTATGGTGGCGTACTGGACTCGCCGGGTTGACGGCCACAGGTCCCTGAGGAGTATGTTCAGGACGGGATTCTTGGCGGCCCTGAGACATGCCGATTCATATTCGATGAGAGCGTCAAAATACCCGCGGCGGTCCTCATTTTTCGCGCAGTCTTCAAGCACAGTGAGCTTTTTGGATATCAGGTCGTGGTCTTCCCTGGTCCCGAATTCAGCGGCCCTCCGGGCGACCAGGCCGTAGATCTCCTTCAGGATATCGCCGGTGGAGAGAAGCATTTCCTCGTTCAGGACCGAAACGCGGGCCTCGCGGCGCGGTATCAGGTCCACCAGCCATTTTTTTTCCAGGATGCGCAGTGCCTCGCGCAGGGGGCTGCGGCTCACGCCGAGTTCCCGGGCAAGGTCCTCCTCGATGAGGCGCTCGCCCGGTTTCAGCTGGAACAGGATTATTTTATCGCCCAGGTACTGGGCGATCTGTTCCGCAAGATTTTTCGATGGTTTGAAATCCATGATACATTCCCCCCGAATATGACAAGAAGCATTATCTTTTTTTTGTAAATAATTTTTTAACTGACAGGGATTGTCAACATAAATATGCATTGACGGCCCCATCCAATTCGGCCAGCGTATAACCGCTCATTGAAGCGGAACGCAAGATTCGGTATCATTACCTCCATGCGGAAAATATTGATTGTATGTATCGCGGCGGCGCTTGCCGTGGTTGCGCTGATGACGGATGGCGTTCGGGACGCCCCTGCCGGCATGGCCGATTCCGCCGTCCATGGCGTGAGAAATCCGGCTGAAACGAATGTCGTAAATCCGATCGATCTGGAGGGGGATCCGTACCTGAACGGCGCGGAACCGGTGATTGAGCCGCCGGGTGACCGCGCCATGAAGCCTGCCGTGTGCGGGATCAGGTTCGTCGACCGTGATAGAAAAAACTATGCGATCAGGACCTTTCACGACGGGGCCGGTGCCGCCCGCTCCGGTTATACCGTGACCCACCGGGGACACTGCGGGACCTGTTCGACCCTGCGGGACCTTGCGGTCTACCTCGAGCGACGGGACCTTACCTACGCCGTGCGGTCCTGTTCATTCAGGATGACCAGGCACGGTATCCTTTCCTGCCTTGAGAAAATCGGCTTCACCGGCCCCTGCGCCCTTACCTGGTATTACAATATCCGGAACACGGCCCGCCATTGCCTGGGGACCTGCCTCCTGTCATTGCTGAAGCGGGAGCCCCTGAACAGGGCAGACGGGAGCCTGAACGCCTGCATCCGGTGTGACGAGGACAGGTCCGGTCCTGTCTTTAAATATTACGCCGGCAGGACGAGGCGCAACTCCGGGATAGAATCAGAGATAGGCCGCGATCCGAAGGAACTCTATCATGTCGTCCATGACTACCGCTGACGGCGCAGTCACTTTTTCGAGTTCTGGATACCCACTCCTGAAATATTGTCCTTGACAAGAATCCGTCTGTAAATAATGTACCAAACGGTCGGTACAGTAATAACAAGGAGCGACATCCGATGTCAAAAGGCGAAGAAACCCGCGCGCGGGTGCTCGACTCGGCCATGGCCCTCATCAACCGCAAGGGCCTCCGGAATACGAGCATGCAGGATATTATTAACGAAACGGGAGTTAAAAAGGGAAACCTCTATTTCCATTTCGCCAGCAAGGATGAGCTGGGGCGCTCACTCCTCGGGGAGGCGCGGGAACAGTACTTCGAATACCTTTCAAAAAGTATCAGGAGCGATGATCCCCTGGGAAAGATCGGGGACATACTCAATGCCGTCCTCAGGTATCACCGGCGGCGCGGGTTTGTCGGGGGCTGCATCTTTGGGAACATCGCCCTGGAAATGTGTGATACCGATGAGGAATACGCGTCCATGGTGAGGGAGATCTTCGGACGATGGGAGGGCATACTGGCCGGCTATCTCCGCGAAGCGGGAAAAGCGGGCAGGCTCCCGTCCGGGATCAGGCCCGGGCCGATGGCGAGGCATATTGTCGCCGCCATGGAAGGCGGCATCATGATGGCGCGCCTTCATAAGAAAGAAGACCCGCTGGTCGAATGCATCGGATATTTGGGAAAGCTAATAGGGATGAAGTGATGCAGAATACCCTCACCCCCTCGATCCCGGCGAGCGCTTTTCGGACATCCTGTCCGCGCTCGCCATTGCGACATCCTGTCGGGAACCTCTCCCAAGGTGAGAGGGGGAAGATCAATATAAATACATTGACTCGGAGCCCTCTCCCCGTGGGAGAGGGCGCGTCGGAGAAGGGGTGAGGTTTTGCGAGATTCAGCGTAATTAATTATATTGGAGTAATCGGATGATAACCGAAAAACAGATTATCGATAAGGCCCTGGAGCTCGGCTTTGCGGACGCGGGCTTCACCACCGCGGATCCCTTCGATTCGCACCGGGAATTCCTCCGGGAGAGGGAAGATGAGTACGGGTGGACGGAGAAGGCCGGCCTGGCCCTCATGGAAGGGATCGATCCGAAAACGGTACTTCCCGCGGCGAAGTCGATCATCGTCCTCCTCGATTGTTATTACAACGAGTCGTTTCCCCGGGCCATGGAAGGCAGTTTCGGCCGCTGTTACCTTGACGACGACCGGGTCACAAAGGACGGTCTTGCCCTCAGGATAAAAGCCTTCCGGTCTTTCCTCCGGGATAACGGCATTGATTCGAAGGTCCCTTTCAATCTGCCGCACCGCGTTGCCGCGGCCCGGGCCGGCCTGGGGACACTGGGAAAGAACTGCCTCTTCTTCGCCGGCAGCGCGGCGTGCCGGAGTTCCTGGGTCCTTCCCATAACCGTGGTGGTCGACCGCGCGTTCGCGCCGGGAGAGCCGACGGTGAGGATGGGGTGCCCCGACTGGTGCAGGAACGCCTGCATCGCGGCCTGCCCGACCAGGGCCCTCAAGGGAAACGGGACCATCGATCCGCGGAAGTGCATATCATACATGACCTATTTCGGTACAACGATTACGCCCCGGGATCTGCGCGGACCGATGGGGATGTACGTGTATGGCTGCGACGTGTGCCAGAACGTGTGCCCGCGGAACAGGCCCTCGTTCTCGCGGGACCTTCCGGTCAACCGGCGCGTTGCGGCAAAGGCGGATAATTTCGAGCTTTCGGCGCTGCTCCGCATGGACCGGGACTACTTCACGGCAAAAATCTGGCCCCACATGTTCTACATGTCGCCGGACGACATATGGAAATGGAAGATGAATGTCGCCCGGGTCATGGGGAACAGCCTTGATGAGGGCTACGTCCCGGACCTGGTCTACGCCTTCGGCGATAACGGGGACGAGCGGGTCAGGGGGATGATAGCCTGGGCTCTCGGGCGTATCGGCGGCGGCCGTGCCATGGATGCCCTGAAGGCCTTTCTCCGGAAGAGCGAAGGCATGGTGCGCGAGGAGGCAGAGGCGGCGCTGGAAGGACGGCTGTAAAGTGCGGTAACTCACATTTTTAGTAAAATGGTTTGACACATTTCGTTAAATAATGAATTATGTTCATTAGATGAACGCATTTTAGTAAAATTTCCCGGTATCCTCAATACAGGAGGGGTTTTATGATTACGGTTCCTGTCGTGCTGTTCTTCATTCTTTTTCCCGCCCTGGTGATTTATCTCTGTAAAAAGTATTCATTTTTTGATAAAATCGGCGCCGTTGTCATATGCTATATCGCCGGCGCGCTGGTGGGCAATATCGGCATCCTTCCTTCCGGCTTTGAAAAAGTGCAGAACCCCATGATGCTGATCAACATCTGCCTTGCGCTGCCCCTCATGTTTTTTTCCCTGGATATCAGGCGCTGGACCAGGCTGGCCGGCAAGTCAATCATCTCCCTGGCAATGCAGACCCTGGCAATCATTATTGTCGCCACGGCCGGTTTTTTTGTTTTCAGAAGTTATGTCGGGCCCGAGACATGGAAAATAGCCGGCATGTTCATCGGCGTGTACACCGGGGGCACGGTCAACCTCGGGGCCATCGCCACGGCCCTGCAGACGGACCGCACCCTCTACCTGGCCGCCCATACCTCCGACGTGGTTGTTTCAGCCGTGTACCTCCTCTTTCTCATGACCATCGGACAGAGGATCTTTCTTACAGTGCTGCCCCCCTTCAAGCCTGCCGGAGGTGAGACCCCAGAAGAGACATTCAACTTCGATTCATATGACGGCATATTCCGGAAGGAAATTATCATTCCGCTGCTCGGGGCCCTGGGACTGGCACTCCTGATTTTCATCACCGGCGGCCTTTCCTTCCTCGTCTTTAGCGAGGACACGGCCTTCGTGGTTGCGATCCTGGTCATCGCGACTCTCGGCATAGTTTTTTCATTCATCCCAAAAGTGCGGAATATTAAAATGACCTACCAGCTGGGGAATTATTTCATCCTCGTGTTCAGCCTGGTGGTGAGCTCCATGGCAAACGTCAACAAGCTCCTGACGACCGCGCCGGTCATGCTGGTGTATGTTACCTTCACCATAGTCGTCTGCCTGCTGCTGCACGTGACGCTTGCGTCATTCTTCAAGATTGATGCGGACACGGTCATTATAACCTCCGTCGCGGGAATCTGTTCACCGCCCCTGGTGCCGATGGTGGCGGCGGCGCTGAAGAACAGGGAAGTCGTCATCACCGGTGTCGTCACCGGCATCATCGGGTGGGTGATAGGCACCTATATCGGCATAGGTATCGCCTATATCCTGCATAATCTATCATTTTAATAAAGCATAATCAGCCAGGAGGAACTGTGCATGAAGCTGTATGAATTTAAAAAATCGTATGAGCTCTTTGAAGAGGCGCAGAAATACGTCCCCGGCGGCATCTACGGGCCGCGGACGCCGCGCTTCCTGACCTTCGGGTCCTACCCGGCCTTCCTGAAGCGCGGCGAGGGGTGCCGGGTGTGGGACGTTGACGGCAACGAGTACATTGACTACATGTGCTCCTTCGGCACGAACCTGCTGGGACTGAAGAACCCCCGGGTCGAGAAGGCGGTCATGGAACAGATGAAGAACGCCGACTGCTTCACCCTGCCGAGCGACCTCTGGGTGCCCCTTGCAAAAAAGATGACGGAGACTATCCACAACGGCGACTGGTGCGTGTTCGGGAAGAACGGCTCGGACGTGACGTCGTACACCATCTCTGTCGCGCGCGTTGCCACCGGCAGGTGGGGCGTCATCCTGGCGAAGGGCTCCTATCACGGCTCCCACTTCTGGTGCCAGCCCCACGGGGCCGGCGTCCCCGAGGAGTGGAAGGCGCACATCCATTACATGGAGTACAATAATCCGGCGTCCCTGAAGAGCGTCGTAGAGGCGAACAGGGGGAAGATCGCGGCCATCATGCTGACGCCGCACCGCCACGACGCCTTCATCGACCAGGAGCTGCCCACGAAGGAGTTCGTTGACACGGTCAACTCCCTGGCGAAGAGCGAGGGCATCAAGGTCATCATAGACGATGTCCGGTGCGGCTTCAGGCTGCACATGGCAGGGAGCGCCAAGTGGTACGGGTATGACGCCGACCTCCAGTGCTTCGGCAAGGCCATGGCGAACGGCTACCCGATTGCCGTCGGCATGGGAAAGCGCGAGCTCATGGAAGCCGCGACGAAAGTATATTTCACCGGGACCCACTTCTTCTCCGGCGTTCCCTTTGCCGCGGCCCTGGCCGCCATCGAGGAGAACAGGGCGAGCGGCGCCATCGAGAAGATCGACGCCATGGGCAGGAAGCTCATGAAGGGGCTGGCAGACGCGGCCGCCGCAGAGGGGATGGCGGTGAAGCTTTCCGGCCCGCCGGCGATGCCCTACATGAATTTCGACAATGACGCCAACCATGAAAAGAACCGGTATTTCTGCGGCGAAGCGGCCCGGCGGGGGATATTCTTCCACCCGCACCATAACTGGTTCGTGTGCGCCGCCATAACGGACAAGGACATCACAAAGACCCTCGAGGTCTCCGCCGAATGCTTCAAGCTGACGAAAATGAAATTTGGAGGCTGACATGAAGTGGAACCACACGGGCATCAAGACGTCAGATGTAAATAAATCGCTGCATTTCTACTGCGATATTCTTGGTTTCAGGATACTGGAAGAAGTTGTTATTCTGAATAAGATGTACCGGTTTGTCGGCAACGACACCGTGAAGATCGAGATCGAGGAAAAGAAACCGGAGGATGCGCAGGTTGACATGAAGGACCATTCCGGCCTGTATCACCTCTGCTTCACGGTGGAAGATATTGAAAAGACAGCGGCGGACCTGAAGGAAAAAAATGTCAAATTCGAGCTGCCGGTGTCGCAGTTTATGCCGGGGAGGAAAATTGCCTTCATTCGGGACCCTGACGGCGTCGTTATACAATTAATACAATATTTATAGGCGGCCCACCCAACCCCCCCATGGGGGGGTCTCAGGCTATAGATGTTATAAAGTCCCCCTCCGGGGGATTTAGGGGGCTTGCAGGTTCCATCATTTTATCCCGCCCATATCATGAAAACAAATTCAGGAACACCGTGATGATGATGGCGTTGGCGAAGTCGATGAAGAAGGCCCCCACGATGGGGACCACCAGGAAGGCTCGCTTCGCCGGGCCGTACCGCTCAACGATGGACTCCATGCAGGCCATGGCGTTGGCCATGGTGCCCAGCATGAACCCGCAGAACCCAACGGCAGTAACCGCTGCGTCGTAATCCCTTCCGAAAAGGCGGTACAGGGGTCCGAGACAGGCGGCTCCGACCACGATGACCTGGGCCGCCACGACCGCCAGCATCGGCAGCGCCACGCCCGCCAGCTCCCAGAGCTTCAGGGTCATCATGGCCATGGCGATGAAGAGGGTGAGGGCCACGGTGCCGATATCGTCGATCGACTTCTGCGATAGGGAGATGACGCCGGTGAAGTCCGCCAGATTGCGGATGATGGCGCCGGCGAACATGGCGCCTATATAGGCGGGCAATGTCATCCCCAGCGCGGTGAAGCCCCGGCTTATCCAGTACCCGATCCACATGGCAGCGAGGATGGCCACCAGGTTTTTCAGCAGCACATAGGCGGATGGGTCCTCCCCGGACGGCGACTCCGCATCAGCTTCGGGTATCTGCTCTTCCACGATCTCGGTTGAAGCCGGCACGCGGCCGGGAAGGGGGCCGTCGATGCCGTGCCGCAGGCGGTTCCGCTCGATGAGCCAGGTGCCGATGGGGGCGCCGATGAGGCCGCCGCAGATGATGCCGGTCATGGCCGAGGCGACCGCCAGGGACGATGCGCCGGGGACGCCGGCCTTTTCAAAGAGGGGAGCGAAGGCGAGGCCCGTGGCGGGCCCTCCCACCAGGGTCACCGAGGAGTTGAACACGCCGAAAAGGGGGTTCTGTCCCAGGGGCACTGCCACGGCGATGCCAATGACGTTCTGCAGTATCGTGAAAAGTATGGCGATGATCAGGAAGGTGACGATTGTCATTCCCCCGGTACGCAGGAGTTTCAGGCTGCTCCCGAGGCCGATGGAGGTGAAAAAGGCCGTCATGAGGGGCCCCTGCAGGGACGTGTCGAAAGTGAAGGGACTTCCGCCGAAGCCCCGGGCGGCAAGGTTGACCAGGGCGATGACGAGCCCTCCCAGCACCGGGGCCGGCAGGTTGTAGCGAGCCAGGACCGGGATGAGCTTTCTGATGCCGTACCCGGCGAATACCACGAGCCCCGCGAAGGCCACGGTCTGGATCATGTCGAGGGTAAACATGCGGGAAATTAATCAGGGATGATCGCCGGAGTCAATGAATTAATATGGAAATAATACTTGAAATAATCGCTGATTGTCGTCTCTTAGAGACATCTTTTATGTAAGGATAATCCTATGGACAGACGGCGAGGCGATTACTTCCAGATGTGGAAGGAACGGTTTCCGGAGAAATTCGAATCCGAAGAGAAAATCTTTGCCCATGTCCACCGGGGCGACCGGCTGTTCATAAGCACCGCCTGCGGCGAGCCGCAGTACCTGGTGAATTCCCTGGTGCGGTACGCCGAGTCGCATCCCAAGGCTATCGTCGACGCGGAACTGATGCAGGTGTGGACCCTCGGCGTCGCGCCGTACTCCGACCAGAAATTCGGGGCCAACTTCAGGCACAATTCGTTTTTCGTGGGGGACAATACGCGGGACTCCGTCAATACCGGGATGGCGGACTACACGCCTATCTTCCTGTCGCGGATCCCGCAGCTTTTCCGCAGCAAGATGATCCCCATCGACGTGGCCCTCATCCAGACTTCGCTTCCCGACCAGAACGGGTACGTGAGCCTGGGGGTCAGCGTCGATATCTGCATGGACGCCATTGAAAACGCCTCCCTGGTGATTGCCCAGATGAATTCCCGGATGCCGCGGGTCCACGGCGACACCTTTATAAGCCTGAAAGACGTCGACTTCATCATCGAGCATGAGGAGGCCCTGCTGGAATACAATCCCGCGGTGCCTGATGAAATTGCTCAGCAGATAGGCCGGTACGTGGCAAGCATCGTGAATGACGGTGACACGATACAGGTGGGATACGGGAGCATGCCCAATGCCATAATGTCCAGCCTTGGTGAAAAGAACCACCTGGGGGTCCACAGCGAGCTTTTTACCCATTCCATGATGGACCTCGTCAAGAAAGGAGTGGTGGATAATTCGAGAAAGACTACGGACCGCGGCAAGACCATGGCAGCTTTCTGCATGGGCGTGAAGGAAACGTACGAGTATATCGACGACAATCCCTTCATCGAGTTCAAGCGGATCAGTTATACCAACAGTCCCCTCGTGATTGCCCAGAACAGCAACATGACGGCCATCAACGCCGCCCTCCAGATCGATCTCACGGGGCAGGCCACGGCGGAGTCGATCGGCAACCAGTTCTTCAGCGGCATCGGCGGGAGCGCGGATTTCATGCGCGGCGCGATCCTCTCGCCGGGTGGAAAGACCATCCTGGTGCTCCATTCCACGGCCCGGGGGGGCGAGGTGTCGCGCATCGTTCCCTTCCTGGACCCGGGCACCGGCGTGACCCTGAAC
>CAZZHU010000040.1:4029-28469 GCA_964654045.1 uncultured Leptospirales bacterium | reverse complement strand
CGTCATAATACGCCCGATTGATTTTATGCGCGAGTATGAGCTCGTGGTATCCATGAACGATATTGAGGCGGTCGGGACAGACAGCGCGGAACACCTGATCGTCTTCGCCATCGTGACGATACCATCCAATCCGTCAGAAATGACCGCGAATCTGCAGGGACCGGTCATCATCAATCCCGAGAAGAGGCTCGGCAGGCAGGCCATATCTCTGAGCGACAGGTACAGCGTGAGGCATAAGATCCTCGAAGAGATGAAAAAGGCCGCTGAGGGTTAATGGTATGCTGGTACTGGCACGCAGATTAAACGAAAGCATAATGATCGGTGACGACATCGAGGTCGTCATTATTGACATCAAGGGCGACCAGGTCAAGCTGGGTATCCGCGCGCCCAAGCGGGTCACCGTGCACCGGAAGGAGATTTACGACGAGATCAGGAAGGAAAACATAGCGGCCATGGACTCGAAGCTCAAGCCGGAAGAACTGAGGGAGATCTCGGAGATTTTCAAGAAGGGCAAAGACGACATGGAGAAAAAGTAAACCGCGTCATGGAACTTTTTGCGTTACCCTATTTCCCGGGTCTCATGCTGGCCCTCGTTGCGGTCTTCACGGCCCGTGAGATCGTCACGTATAATGAAAAGATACACCTCAAGTATATATGCACCCCCATGATCACCGCGATCATTTCAGGTTTCGTGGTCCTCTCGATGTATGAAGGCGGCATAACCTCGTACCAGGTCCTGGTCCTCTCGGCGCTCATATTTTCCATCGTGGCTGACACCATGCTCATGGTTGTCGAAGTAAGCCTGATGGAGCAGGGGATCGTGTATTTCATGCTGGGCCACGTCATGTACATAGCCGCGTTTTCACTGGACTACGAATTCCGGGGCTGGAACATGGCCGTAGCCGTGATCCTGCTGATCCTCCTGGCCATGTTTTACCGCGGTATCAGGGGGACCGTGGGGAAGCTCCGGATCCCCATACTGATCTATGCGGTGGTGCTGTGCACCATGCTTTTCTTCGCCCTGTCATACTTCAATCATGAGGTATCCAGGAAAAGTATCTTCATAATCGTGGGGGCCCTCCTCTTCGTCATATCCGATTTTCTGCTGGCCTATCTTACATTTATCAGGCCGCACAAACAGGAATCGGTTATTGTATGGGCGGTTTACGCCCCGGCCCAGCTTCTTCTGGCCCTCTCGTGCTTCGGGTGAGTTTGCCCCCCCGTCCCCCTGAGGGGGCACGTATCATTAAACTCAAAAACGGTCCTATCGATAACTGATGTGTAAAATATTGCACTGATGGTTGTATCAATATCCTTTCTATTCTATTTGATAAATGTTAGTTTTATTATTCATTTTACCAGGAGAATATTTATTTCATGCCCCCTCAGGGGGACAGGGGGATCTACGAAGATTGCTTCGCGACGGAATTTGTCCCGAATACATCGAGGGAATCCTCGCAATAATACGCCGCGCCCCCTCCGGGGGATGGGGGAGGGGGGTATTCCAAGTAGCACGACATAATACAGTACCAATTCATAAATATTAGTAGACACATCGATTGTTATCTTGTAGTACTATAATTATCCGCTGTGGCGGGGGGCCATGGGGCAGCGGTGTTGCGCTCATTTATGCAAAGGGTAACACTATGAGCATAATCACCGGATATTCACTGACGGAAAAGATTGCGGAGGGCGGCAAATCAATCGTTTATCGCGGTGTCCGTGAAAGTGACGGCATGCAGGTGGTGCTCAAGATTATCAGGCAGGCGCATCCTTCACTGGCGGATATCGCGCGCTTCAAGAAGGAATTTGAGCTGATAAAGGGCATCAGCATAGACGGCGTCATTAAGACCCACGGTCTCGTAGAAGAGAAAGACCGCATCGCCATGATCCTGGAGGACTTTAACGGCGTATCCCTCAAGGAAATCATCAATAAAAGAAGGTTCGGCATCGAGGAATTCCTCGAGATCGCCATTCCCATCGCGGCTACCCTCGGATATATTCACGACAGAAAGATAATCCACAGGGACATCAAGCCCCATAACATACTCTACAATATAACGACGGGCAAGGTCAAGATAACCGATTTCGGAATATCATCGCTCCTGGGTCGTGAGCATGAGAATATCTATGACCCGTGGATGATCACGGGGACCCTGCCGTACATGTCGCCCGAGCAGACCGGACGCATAAACCGCTCCATCGATCACCGTACCGACCTCTATTCCCTCGGTATCACCTTTTATGAAATGCTGACCGGAACGCTCCCCTTTACGTCAAACGATCCCCTTGACATCCTCTACTGCCATATCGGCAGGGAGCCGATGCGTCCGGAACAGGCCAACAATGAGATACCCGGGCCGATTTCCGACATTATCATGAAGCTTCTCTCCAAGAACGCAGAAAATCGTTACAACAGCAGTTACGGCCTGAAAACCGACCTTGATGAATGCCTGCGCCAGATGAAAAAGTACCGCAAGATTTCATCATTCGAGCTTGGCTCCGCTGATTTCTCGAACCGGTTCAGCCTGCCCCAGGCCCTGATCGGGCGGGACCGCGAAAAGGCCTTCATGCTCGATGCCTTCAATCGAGTGTGCCAGGGCGGCGTGGAAATGGTGGTGGTGACCGGGCCCCAGGGAATCGGCAAGTCGTCGCTGGTGCATGAAATGGAGAAGATTATTGCCGGCCGGCAGGGTTATTTCATTTCCAGCAAGTACGAACTGACGCGGCGGAGCGTACCGTACAGCGCCCTCATACATTCGTTCCAGAAACTGATGCTCCGGATCCTGGCGGAAGGCGAGGAGCGAGTCTCCCGGTGGAGAAACAGCATCATGGAGGCGCTGGGCGGCAACTGCCGGGTCATGATTGACGTGATACCGGAACTGGAGATGATTGTCGACCGGCAGCCCGATCTCCCTGAAATGGATTCCGAAAAGTCCCAGTACCGCTTCAACAAGGTCCTCGGTGAATTCATACGGATCTTCACGAAGCGGGAGCATCCCCTCGTCATATTTCTCGACGATCTCCAGTGGGCCGATGACGCAAGCCTGCATCTGATTTCCCGCATCATGAGCGATTTCAGTGAAGGGTACCTGCTTCTTGTCGCCGCATACCGGGAAACCGATGTTGACGAAACGCACCCGTTAAACCGGCTGATGACCGATTGCAGCGACAGGATAAGCCGTGTCTCCCTGGACCCACTTAACACGGGGAACATAGTTGAATACATCTACTATCTCACGAATAATAAGAAAAGCGAGGTCATGGACCTGGCGGAGGTCCTGTATAACAAGACAAACGGCAACCCGTTCTTCCTGGTGAACCTGCTGCGGGCCATCTATGACAGCCAGTATCTTCATTACGTCTCCCCGGAAGGATGGAAATGGGAACTCAACAGCATCAGAGGCATGCAGGTTTCCGACAATGTCGCAGAGCTCATGACGGGCAGGATATCCGGCCTTGATCCGGGCACGCAGATGATCCTGAGGCTCGCCGCCTGCATCGGGAGCCGCTTCGATCTCGAAGACATGGCCATCCTGACGGGGAAGGATATACAGGAAACGCTGTCAGATCTTCAGAAAGCGATTGATGAAGGATTGATATTCCTGTCGGATAAACACTATTGTTTCCTCCATGATAAAATCCAGGAGGTCATCTATTCCCTCATTCCCGCCGATGAGGTGAGCGGTATCCATTACCGGATCGGGCGGCATTTTCTTGAAACGGTCCATGGCGAGGAGCTCTTCGATAAAATATTCTATATCGTGAATCATTTGAATGCGGGAAAGGCCTGTGCTTCAACCATGGATGAGCGCGTGGAGATAGCGCGGCTTAATCTCATGGCCGGCCGCAAGGCCAAATCATCAACCGCCTATTCGGAGGCCCTCAGGTATTTCAACGCCGGGATAGGCCTGTTGGATGAAGATGCCTGGGAGAAGCATTACCGGCTTACCTATGACCTCCATTTTGAGAATGGTGAATGTGAATATTTGAACGGAAATTTTGACACGGCCTTCAGTCTCTTCGACTTTATCATACAACATTCCGATAACATGATTGACCGGGCCAGGGTGTATGACAAGAAGGTCATTATATACACCAACATGGGGCTACACAGGACGGGAATGGAATACGGCATCGAGGCCCTGAAATTGTTTGGCATTAATATACCGCGTAAACCCGGCCGCCGTTTTCTCCTCAAGGAGATCATCAAGGCCAGGATACTCCAGGGCCGTCGGCATCCCGGCGACCTGTTGAATTCCCCCGAGATCACGGATCCTGAAACCATGATGATCCTGACACTCTGCATCAACACCGGGACCGCCGCATATTTCATAGACAATGATGTCATTGCCCTGCTGGCCATGAAAATGGTCAATAAGTCTCTGCGGCATGGCAATTCAAAGCTGTCATCCGTGGCCTATCTCTCCTATGGTCTGATACTGGGGGGCGGCATGGGTCGGTACGAGTCGGCCTTCCAGTTCGGCAGGCTGGCCATGGATTTGAACGAGAAATACAATAACATTGACCTGAGGCCGAGGGTCCTTTTTATATTCGGATTCCTGATCAGCCACTGGAGGAGACATTATTCGAAGACAATTGAGCTGATGGATACATCGTACCGGGTAGGCGTTGAAACCGGCGATATCAATTACGCGGTTTTCTCGGCAGTCAACCTGATACAGTACCGGATCAAGTTCGGCGACAACCTGGATACGGTATTCAATGATCTGGCCGGATACCAGGATTTTGTTTTCAATTCGAAAAACGAGGAGTTTATCTATGAGCTGATCATGAGCCGGAGATACATCCTGAGCCAGAAGTCGAGGACCCGGTCGCTGTCCGACTACAGTGATGATGAATTCAGCGAACAGGAGTTTGCGGAGAAGATAAAGAAATACCGGGTCACCGAGTACAGTTATTATGTGTATAAACTGATGTCCCATTATTACGCGGGAGAATATGACGAGGCGATTGCCCTGGCGTCGGCGGCTAAAGATCAGGTGAAAGACATATTATTCTCGCAGACCAATGTCGTTTTCTTTTATTTCTATTATTCGCTGGCTTTGCTTGCTGCTGATCCCGGCGCACCGCAGCTGAAGAGAAAAAAACGGTTGAAGAAGGTCGGGAAAAACCTGCGGCTGCTCCGGCAGTGGGCGGCCAACTGCCCGGAGAATTATCGCGGCATGTATCTCCTGGTCAGGGCGGAAGCGGCGGCGGCCCGCGGAAGGCTTGCCAGGGCGTCCGACCTGTACGACGAGTCTATACGGGAGGCGCGCGCCAATGCCTCCGCCCTCTGCGAGGCCATCGGCAATGAGCGGGCCGCCATGCACCACCTCTCGCGGGGCAATGAGTTTATCGCGCGGGCGTATCTCGTGGAAGCGCATTATTGCTATACGAAATACGGCGCCACGGCCGTTGCCCACCGCATCGGCGCGGAATATCCGCAGTTTATTACCGGGGAATATCCGCTGGCGTCGGCAGAACCGGCCGGCGACCATTCATCCGGTTCGTCGGGTATGAAGGGAATTGATTTCACCATGCTCCTGAAAACGACCCAGATTATTTCAGGGGAAATTGTGCTGGAGAAGCTCCTTAAAAAACTGATCATCATAATCGGAGAATGCGCGGCCGCCACGAAGGGCGCGCTGATAATGGAAAAGGACGGGACCCTGGTTATCGAGGCAAGCGGCGATATCGCGACCGGACGGATCGATGTTCTGCAAAGCGCCCCCATCAATGCCAGCGGCGAAATCTCTTCGGCGATAATACATTATGTGGCCCGCACCAGGGAAAACCTCGTTCTCAACGATGCGGTGAACACCGGCCTCTTCGTGAACGACCCGTATATCCGGAAAAGCCGCTGCAAGAGCGTCCTGTGCCTGCCCATCATGTCCCAGGCCAAGCTGTCCGCTATTTTTTACGCCGAGAATAATCTTACCACGCAGGCTTTTACCAAGGACAGGATCGAGCTGTTGAAGACCCTGGCCTCGTACGTGGCCATTTCCGTCGATAATGCCAGCCTTTACGCCAACCTTGAGGAAAAGGTCCGGGAGAGAACCATGGCGCTGGAGTATGCCTATGACCAGGTGGCCCAGGCGTACCGGACGATACAGGAGGATATTTCCCTGGCCCGGAGGATACAGGAAAACATCCTGCAGAGCTGGCTGGGCGCTGACTCGCGTTTCAGGTTCGACATCCGTTTTTATCCGATGAGCGAAGTGGGGGGTGATATTTACGATATCGTTGAGATCAAGCCCGGGATACTGCGCGTATTGCTCGCGGACGCGACCGGCCACGGGATCCAGGCGGCCCTGGTGACGATGCTCATCAAGAGCGAATATGAAAAGATCAAGTTCCAGCATATCGCCCCGTCAGAACTGATGGGGATACTTAACAATGAGTTTTTCAAGCGCTACGGGAACATGTCGGTGCTTTTTTCCTGCATCATCACCGATATCGATATCAACACCTGGTCGGTGCGGTATGCTTCGGCGGGACATCCCGACCAGTATCTCATAGGGGACAGCGGCATAACGGTCCTCAAGCGGACCGGCAAGATAGTCGGGTTCGGCCGTGACCTCGAGTATGGATGCGGCGAACTGCCGCTGTCGCCGGACCAGAAGGTGATCCTGTTCTCCGACGGGATCTACGAGGAATTCGACATGGACATGAAGGAGTACGGCGAAATGAGGCTGATGGAGCTCATCGGCAAGTTTTCCCGTGAATCGGTCCAGATGATAACCCGCAGCATAATCCAGGATGTCCGCAATTTCACCGGCAAGGAGCGCATTAATGCCAATGACGACGTTACCATCATCGGTATCGAGATCAGGTGATCAGTTAAGAAGAATGTGGTTTTTCCCGAAAAGACGAAGACGTCCGGGGGAAAGGGGGTGTGCCCGCACCGTTTTGAAGGGCCTCAGCAGGGGGGCGATGATGTCGCGGTCCGCATAGATTCTTCTGCCGATCCTGTCCGCCGCGTAGTTTCTTTTCATGCCGTCCAGAAGAACGACGCAGCGCGGGCTGTCCGGGTGCTCCGTTGACCTCATGAATATGTCCTTGATGCGTACCGTCCTGTTGTTGACGCTGATAGTGAGGTAATCCGGCTCTTCGACTGAAAGGACGGGGAAATCATTTCTCTTCAGGATGGTGATGATCGAGAAGGGCGCTATGAACCATGACCGGTGCCGTTTAAACGTTACCCACCTGTGCGCGCGCCGGGAATAGTCCCGTTCGGGTATTTCCCCTTCGGTCACGTCAACCGGCGCTTCATCGTGCGACAGCGCCGGGAAATTTTCAAAGCTCGCGTTCCGCACATCGGCTATTTTCATCAGGAGGCCGTACACGAGGTTGAAATCCAGGCTTTCCCGGGTATACCGCTTCCGGTATGATTCGAGGATCGCCTTGAGGCGCATCACGGATTCGGAGCCGTGGACGGTATTATACCCCGAGTAAATCGAGGAGAGGATGTCCAGCTGGTCTGTTATCGCGGCGTAAGCTGTTTCGAAGTCGACATACCTGTGCTCAAGCTCATGGATTGATTTTTCAATTTCATTATGGATCTGTTCAATCTTCTGGAGATTGAAGTTCCATAGTTCCCCGTAGTCCCTGTATGTGGCCGCGTTCTGTTTATTTGATTCCGTGCTCATTGTCATTACTTTATGGTATAAAGATAGTCATCGCGGGCAAAGCAACGCGATCTGGTTTTTCGCTGTATCGGAATTATGAAATGATCTCACTATTAATAGTCGTTCGAGATTGCAAAACATTATTGCGGCGTCGCTATGCTCCACGCAACGACAGGCTATATCAAATAAATTACAGACATAATTAATTATTAATCACTACAGTATCCGCCGCGAATAGTCAATAATTTTTGCATATATTCCCAAATTACTTGACTTTGGCGCTTAATTTTTAAAAATTGCTTGTTCACTTTCACTCTGTTAATCGCAATTATCCTTTATGGGCAATCACGGACCTGGAAATTCCGGGCGCTGCCTTAAATACATGAGGTGCCATTATGATAGGAAAAAAAATTCGTCTGCAGCGGTTGATTAATCGGAACACGGGCAAGACCATTATCGTTCCCATGGACCATGGCGTCACGGTAGGACCCATCCCGGGCCTTATCGACATGGCCACTACCGTTAACCGGGTCGCCGATGGCGGGGCCAATGCCATACTGATGCACAAGGGGATCGTTGAAACAGGGCACCGCAATTCGGGAAAGGACATCGGCCTGATCGTGCATCTGTCCGCCAGCACGGTGCTCGCCCCCGATTCAAACGCCAAGACCCTCGTCTGCTCCGTTGAAGAGGCCGTGCGGCTCGGCGCCGACGGCGTGTCGATACATGTCAATATCGGCGCGAACACTGAATCGGAAATGCTCGGCAAGATGGGGAAGGTGTCCCGGGCGTGCCGCGAATGGGGCATGCCGCTCCTGGCGATGATGTACACCCGCGGCGCCAAGATCAAGAATGAATACGACGTCAACGTGGTCAAGCACGCCGCCCGGGTCGGCGCGGAGCTCGGCGCCGACATCGTCAAGGTCAATTACACCGGATCCCCGGAATCCTTCGGCGAAGTCGTCCTGGGATGCCCGGTGCCGGTCGTTATCGCCGGCGGCGAGAAGATGGAAACCGACGAGGAGATCCTGGAAATGGTGAGGGGATCAATCCGGGCCGGAGGCGCCGGAGTCTCCATCGGCCGGAACGTGTTCCAGCATGACGATCCCGCGAGCATTGTCCGGAAAATATCAGAAATCGTCCATGGGAAATGACGCATGAAGGAAATCTGGCTCCACCTTGCATCGTGGGATAAAAAACTGGTGACCGAATCGCTTGAATCGGGGATAGATGCCATCATCACGTCGGACGAGTTCGTTCCGCGCATCAAGGAACTCGGACGGATAGCTGTCATCGCGCCGGGACAGGGCGACCGCCGGATTCCCGATGACGTTGAAATGATCATCATCAAAAACAAGGAAGACGAGAAGAGGGCCGCGGAGGCGCTGAAGACCCGCGCGGTGGTGGCCCGCACCACGGACTGGAATATCATACCCCTGGAAAACCTTATCCCCCAGGGCGGCGACCGCCTCTATACCTTCGTGAGGAATACGGGCGACGCGAAGCTTGCCGCCGGTATCATGGAAAAGGGCGTTGCCGGCGTGGTTCTCGAGACCGATGATCCTTCAGAAATAGTGAAAGTTGTCCGGTACGTAAAGGAGCTCGACAGCGAGAACTACAAGCTGGCGGGCCTCGAGGTCACCGCCATCAAGAACATAGGCATTGGTGACCGGGTCTGCGTCGATACCTGCAGCAATATTAACATGGGCGAGGGGCTCCTCGTCGGCAACGGCAGCCAGGGCATGTTCCTTGTCCATGCAGAAAACATCGACAACCCCTATGTGGCGCCCCGGCCTTTCAGGATCAACGCGGGGGCCGTACATTCCTACGTGAGGGTCCCGGGCGGCAAGACCAGGTACCTGGGCGAGCTGAAGACCGGTGACCCGGTCCAGATCGTCACCAAAGACGGCGGGACCTATACATCCTACGTGGGCCGCTCTAAAATAGAGAAGCGCCCGATGCTGGTCGTCTACGCCGTTGACGCCGGCGGGAACGAACACTCGGTCGTGCTCCAGAACGCGGAAACGATCAGGCTGACGGCTCCCGACGGGAAAGCGGTGAGCGTGGCCCAGTTGAAAGCGGGAGACCATGTCCTTGGTTATCTCGAAAAGGGAGGGCGGCACTTCGGGATGGCCGTGGAGGAGACAATAAAAGAGCAGTGATGCGCTTACATTAATCAAGCAGGTGCGCGTGAAGCTTATCGAAGAGGCGCGGCCCATACTGGAAGCCATGATCCGGGACATCACGGGATGCACCATCAGGAACCTGCATACCGATATAAGCACCAGCAGCGGGGAGAGGGTCATAATTTTTACGCTCGACCGGAACCTGGAAGAAAAAATTTTATCGAACAGGTCAAAAAAAGATTGAATGAAAGGGCACGTCCTTTCTACTGACTCCAGCAGCGGAGAAGCGGAAGACCGCATTGAATGCCTTATGGTGCGCATGAGAATTCTGCAGGGGAGTTTTACGGAGCCTGGTTTACGGAGCCGATAGAAAGACCCGCACGGATAATGATAAGGTTATTAATTGGTAAGCCAGCATCTGTTTCCTTTCAGAAGGGAGGGACAAAGGTGTTGGCTTTTTTTGTTCTAGGGGGATCGGAAAAAATAAGTACACAGGACTATCAAGGACAGCAACCATGAACGACGCGTTACTGAAATTCAACGGGAAAGAGTATCCCCTACCGGTGATTGAAGGCACCGAGGGGGAGCGGGCCATCGATATCAGCAATTTGAGGAAAGACGCAGGGCTGATAACCCTCGATGTCGGGTACCAGAACACCGGCTCCTGCCTGAGCTCCATAACCTATATTGACGGCGACAAGGCCGTCCTCAGGTACCGGGGAATACCGATAGAAGAGCTGTCGGAAAAGGCCGCTTTCACGGAGACCGCCTATCTTCTTATCTACGGGCATCTTCCCAATGAGAATGAGCGGAAGGTTTTTTCGCAGCGCCTCACGGACAATTCCATGATCCACGAGGAGATGCTCCGCTTCTTTGACGGATTCCCGGTCGGGGCGCACCCGATGGCGATCCTGAGCACCATGGTGAACGCGCTGTCCGTTTATTACCCGCAGTTTTTCACCGATGATTTCGAGACCGGGATTTTCGATATCATGGCGGTGATCCTGATCTCCAAGATCCGCACCATCGCGGCCTACTCCTACAAGCATTCCATCGGTGAGCCCTTTGTCTATCCGCGCCATGACCTCCGCTACTGCGCGAATTTTCTCTACATGATGTTCAACAGCCCGGTCAGGCCCTACGAGGTTGATCCGGATATCGACAGGATACTGAACACCCTCCTGATCATACACGCGGACCATGAGCAGAATTGCAGCACCTCTACGGTGCGACTGGTCGGGAGCAGCATGGTGAACCTCTACTCGTCGATCTGCGCCGGCATCTGCGCTCTCTGGGGCCCTCTTCACGGCGGAGCCAATCAGCGTGTGATCGAGATGCTTGAAGCCATCAGTGAGCAGGGACTCACCGTGAAGCAATGCATCGAGAAGGCAAAAGATAAAAACAGTTCGTTCAAACTGTCGGGATTCGGGCACCGCATTTACAAAAACTACGACCCCCGGGCAAAGATATTGAAGGATAAATGCGATCAGCTTATCAGGAAATACAATATTCACGAACCCCTGGTTGAGATTGCCATGGAGCTGGAACACGCAGCCCTCCAGGATGATTTCTTTATTGAACGCAAGCTCTATCCCAATGTGGATTTTTACAGCGGCATCATATACCGGATACTGGGAATACCCACGGACATGTACACCGTTATGTTCGCCATCGGCCGCCTTCCCGGATGGATCGCACAGTGGAAGGAGATGCATGACACCAGGCCGTTTAAAATCGGAAGGCCGCGGCAGGTTTACATTGGAGAAAAAAACAACCGTTATGTGCCCCTGGAAACAAGAAAATAAGCCTGTGCATGTTTGTAATCCGGCATGGGTGTATAATTCCTGCAATCTGATTATGGCCATGGGCAAAGGGATCCGATCATATGATTCGTAAATCATTATTCACTGGACAGGAATTAGTATAGTTAGTTCAGATTATCCAGTCTTTAGCTTGACTTATAAAATATGTTTTATTAAGTTGCAAAAAGTCGCCATAATCGCCTTTTATGCATATTTTGTAAATAATCGTTCATCATTATATAGATGTAATATCTTTCAGAAGGAGATAATTGATGCCCCCTAAAAAAAAGATGAAATCTATGGATGGTAACATGGCAGCCGCCCACGTGGCCTATGCCTTTACCGAGGTTGCGACGATTTATCCCATAACGCCTTCATCGCCCATGCCTGAATACGTGGACGAATGGGCCGCGCGGGGATTAAAAAATATCTTCGGAGAAATTATCCGGGTCGCTGAAATGCAATCCGAAGCCGGCGCTGCCGCAGCCATGCACGGCGCCCTCCAGGCCGGTACGCTGGCGACGACCTTCACGGCCTCACAGGGCCTTCTTCTCATGATCCCCAACATGTATAAAATGTCGGGCGAGCTCCTTCCCGGCGTTATGCACGTCACCGCCCGGGCCCTGTCCACACACGCCCTGTCGATTTTCGGGGACCAGTCGGACGTCTACTCTGTCCGCCAGGCGGGGTTCGCCATGCTGGCCAGCGGCGGAGTTCAGGAAGTCATGGACCTGGGAAGCATCGCCCACCTGGCCGCGATTAAAAGCAGGGTTCCCTTCATCCACATGTTTGATGGATTCCGGACGTCCCATGAAATCCAGAAGATCGAGGTGATCGACTATGATGATCTGAAGCAGCTGCTCGATGTCAACGCCCTGGAACAGTTCCGGAAGAGAGCCCTCTGCCCATCTGATCCGGTGACCCGCGGCACCGCGCAGAACCCCGACATCTATTTCCAGATGAGGGAAGCGAGCAATCTGTATTACAAGGCGGTACCGGACATTGTCGAAGACTACATGCGGGAAATCAGCAGGCTCACCGGCCGGGAATATCATAATTTCAATTATTTCGGCGCCCCGGACGCGGAGCGCATCATTGTGGCCATGGGCTCCGTCACCGAAACGATTCGTGAGACCGTGGAGTACCTTGTGGGTAACGGAGAAAAGGTGGGAGTCGTGGCTGTCCGCCTGTACCGTCCTTTCTCCCAGAAGCATTTTATCGAGGCCCTGCCGAAATCAGTGAAGCGCATCGCCGTCCTTGACCGGACCAAGGAGCCCGGAGCCAGCGGCGAACCCCTGTACCTGGACGTGCGTGAAGCGCTCTACGGAATGAAGCACCAGGTGGAGATCGTCGGCGGCCGTTACGGCCTGAGCTCCAAGGACACGACCCCGCACCAGATCCTGGCCGTGTTTGAGAACCTGATGTTGCCGGAGCCCAAAAACAGCTTCACCATAGGCATTGTCGATGATGTGACCTTCCTGTCCCTCCCGGAGAAGGACACCGTCAATACCGTTCCCGAGGGGACCTTCGCGGCAAAGTTCTACGGTATCGGCGCGGACGGCACCGTGGGTGCCAACAAGAACTCGCTGAAGATAATCGGCGACCACACCGATCTTTTCGCCCAGGCCTATTTTGCCTATGACGCCAAGAAATCGGGCGGGGTGACCGTATCACACCTTCGTTTCGGCAAGAAGCCGGTTCTTTCGACCTATCTGGTTATAAGCCCGGATTTCGTGGCGTGCCACGTGCCGGCTTATATCGACCAGTATGATATGCTCAAAGGCCTCAAAAAGGGAGGCACCTTTTTATTGAACAGCATCTGGGACGTGGAGGAAACCAAGAAGCGCATCCCGGATGATACGAAGAAGTACCTTGCCGAGAATGACATAAAGTTTTATATTATCAACGCGACCCGGATTGCCGAGGAGATCGGCCTGGGAACGCGCACCAACAGCATCATGCAGGCGGCCTTTTTCAAGCTGGCCAACGTGATGCCCTATGAAGACGCCGTCAAGCACATGAAGACGGCTGTTGATAAGTCTTACGGCAAGAAGGGCGAGGATATCGTCAAGATGAATTATGCGGCCATAGACCGGGGCGCTGACGGTCTCCTCAAGGTCGATATTCCCTCTGAGTGGAAGAACATCACAACAACGAGACAGAAGGCGCGCGGCGATGTTCCTGATTTTATAAAGAAGATAGCTGATCCGATGAATCATCTTGAGGGCGACAGCATGCCGGTGAGCGCGTTCATCGATTTTCCCGACGGGACCTTCCCGGCCGGAACGACAGCGTACGAGAAAAGGGGTATAGCGATCAACGTGCCGGAGTGGCAGCCGGAAACCTGTATCCAGTGCAACCAGTGTTCCTTTGTGTGCCCCCACGCGGTAATCAGGCCTTTCCTCCTTAACGAGAAAGAGGCGGCGGCCGTTCCGGCGGGGACGACCCTCATCGACGCGAAGGGGAAGGGCCTGGAAGGGCTCAAGTTCAAGATCCAGATCAGCCCCCTCGACTGCACCGGGTGCGGCAACTGCGAACAGACCTGCCCGTCCAAGCCGAAATCTCTTGTCATGAAGAAGCTTGAAAGCCAGATGGCTGAAAGCGAGCGGTGGAACTATTTCAGCAGTAAGGTCACCTATAAAGACACACTGATGGGCAAGAATACCGTGAAGGGAAGCCAGTTCTCGCAGCCCCTCTTCCAGTTCTCGGGAGCGTGTGCGGGCTGCGGCGAAACGCCTTACATCAAGCTCATCACCCAGCTCTACGGCGATCACATGATGGTTGCCAACGCGACCGGCTGTTCCTCGATATACAGCGGATCGGCGCCGAGCACGCCCTACTGCAAGAATGCCGAGGGCCGCGGCCCATCATGGGCGAGTTCTCTGTTCGAGGACAGCGCGGAATATGGATACGGAATGGAGATCGCCGTGGAGCAGTTGCGCAATCACATTGCAGATTGCGCCGGCGAATTGATTTCCGGGAGCGCGTCCGCCGAACTGAAGGCTGCCCTCCAGGAATGGCTTGACGGAAGAGCGGATGCTGTCAGGTCCAGGGACGCGCAGGAAAAGCTTGTACCCCTTCTTGAAAAAGACGGCAGCGCCCCGGCAAAGGAAATTTTATCGTTCAAGAGATACCTGAGAAAGCGGTCAGTATGGATACTTGGCGGAGACGGATGGGCTTACGACATCGGCTACGGTGGTCTCGACCATGTGCTTGCCTGCGGGGAAGATGTGAATGTCCTGGTCCTCGACACAGAGGTATATTCCAATACCGGCGGGCAGTCATCCAAGGCAACGCCGGTTGCCGCGGTAGCGAAATTTGCCGCAGCGGGCAAGCGGATCCGGAAGAAAGACCTGGGCATGATGGCTATCTCCTACGGGTATGTATATGTCGCGCAGGTGGCCATGGGTGCCAACCAGGCACACACCCTGAAGGTCATGCAGGAGGCGGAAGCCTATCCCGGTCCGTCCCTGATCATCGCCTATGCGCCCTGCATCAATCATGGCCTCCGCGCAGGCATGGGCAAAACCCAGCTGGAGGAGAAAACGGCGGTCGAATGCGGCTACTGGCACCTGTACCGCTATAACCCGCTTCTTGAAAAAGAAGGTAAGAACCCGTTCACGCTTGATTCGAAAGAGCCGGATTGGGCCAAGTTCCAGGACTTTTTACAGGGGGAAGTGCGCTATACCTCACTTAAAAAGGAATTCCCGGCCGTGGCCGGAGACCTGTTCAAGTCTGCCGAGGAAAACGCTAAGTGGCGTTACAATTCCTACAAGAGGCTGGCGAGCCTGGAGTATAAATAACGGGAAATTAACAATCACCAAATATGAAAAGTATCCCCGCTAAAGCGGGGATACTTTTTTTAATGATTGTACAGATTACCGCTTGCGCGGGAATGGCCGTGCGATTAATGTTGATATGTTTTTTACGATTGTTATTTATGACTAAAGCAATATACCAATTTATGTTCAATGTGAAGATGCAAGGAGAAAGCAATGGAAGATAAAATTCACTGGATAGACTTTACAACGATGGAGAGCTTCATGGTCGATGTCCTGAAAAGCGCGGGTGTACCCGATGAGGACGCAAGGATCTGCGCCGATGTGCTTATCACTTCGGACAAGAGGGGCATTGATTCTCACGGCATCAACAGGCTCAAGCCTATATATATCGACAGGATAAAAGACGGCATCCTCAACCCGGTTACCAAAATGGAAGTAGTCAAGGAAGGTCCCACCACCGCTGTCATTGACGGGCATAACGGAATGGGCCACGTGATAGCGAAGAAGTCGATGGCCATGGCAATCGACAAGGCCCGTAAATTCGGCATGGGCATGGTGGCGGTGCGCAATTCGTCCCATTACGGCTTCGCCGGCTATTTCCCCATCATGGCCGCCGATGCGGATATGATCGGCATTACCGGTACGAACGCCCGACCCAGCATAGCCCCCACCTTCGGAATCGAGAACATGCTGGGGACCAATCCCCTGGTGTTCGGGATCCCCACCGACGAGGAGTTTCCCTTCGTCATAGATTGCGCGACCTCCATTTCACAGCGCGGGAAGATCGAGGTGTACGCGCGGCAGGGAAAGAAAATGCCGGAGGGATGGGTGATAGATACGAACGGCAATTCCACCACCGACGCCAATCTGGCGCTCAAGCAGCTCATCGACGGCACGGCGGCCCTCACGCCGCTGGGCGGTATCGGCGAGGACGGCGGAGGATACAAGGGCTACGGGTACGCCACGGTCGTTGAAATACTCTGCGCCGCATTGCAGGCAGGTAACTATCTCAAAATGCTCACCGGTTTTGAGAAGGGCAAGAAGGTCCCCTATCGCCTGGGCCATTTTTTTATCGCCCTCAACATATCCCATTTTATCGAGCCCGCGTCCTTCAAGAAGACCGCCGGAAAAATTCTGCGCGAAATCAGGGCTTCAAAAAAAATGCCGGGCCAGGAACGGATCTACACGGCCGGGGAAAAGGAGTACCTGGCATGGCTGGACAGAAAGGACCGCGGCGTGCCGGTGAACAGGAGCCTGCAGGAAGACATTATCGCGATGCGTAATGACTTCAATATCAGGGGATATGATTTTCCATTTTAAACTTTAAGATTATAGAGCGGATGTAGCCTGTTTAGTGGCAAGTGATACTCGATCGTCTCACTTCACCCATAGTATCCTATCGAAGTTTCTAACGCCCTGCTGCTGTATAAAATTTTTCCACTTAATACTCACGGCCGTTCCGGCAAAGTCGGCGTTTCTAAGGTGAGTGAATTGCACAAGGCCGGTTATAATCATTGTATTGCGGATGGCGTTCATGTCGGATCCCTCCGCGACACCGAGTACCATTTTTACCTCCCTCATGTCGGCACCGCTCAGGTCCGCGTCGTAGAGATACGTCTCGATAAGGTTGGCCTTCGCGAGGATCGCGTTGCGCAGGTCGGCGTTTCGGAGATTGGCGCCCCGGAGGTCCGCGCCCGAGAGGTTCGCGCCGCTCAGGTCGGCCTGTCTCAGATCGGTGTTTATTAATCTCGCGTTCGTGAGGTTTGAAAAACTGAAATTTGTTTTCACCAGTTTTGCCCTGGCGAGATTCACTTTCTCGAGGTTCATGTTATAATAATCCAGTCCCGACAGGTTGATCCCCTCGAGCTTTTTGCTGATAAGAATACGCTTGATTATGAACCGGCGGCAGCCTGCCAGGAAGACGGCCGTTATGGCGAGCGTTATCAGGAACAAAAAGCTCTTTCTGGATATTCGGGATGACGTCATATGCCGCAACTCAGGCTCCACTCGATATAATCATAATTATAACTATCCGTTCAGTCAATAATATATTTTGTCGTTATTCCGGCATTGCCGTCATGGTTATTTTCTTGACATTATATGTTATTCCGGCATGAATACATGCAGAACATATGTCAGGAGTCACATCATGGAAGAAGAAAAAGTCGGTATCGTAATCAAGTTTTTTGCCAAGCCCAGTGTGGCCGCTATTGAGTTGACCGATGGTTCCCTGAAAGTGGGGGACACGATTCATATCCATGGCCATACCACCGATTTTCAGCAGCAGGTCGATTCAATGCAGATTGAACACGCCACGGTGGCCACTGCCGACAAAGGAGCTTCAATCGGCATCAAGGTCAAAGAACGGGTCCACGAGCACGATATTGTATCTGTAGTGAAGTAGGCGGTCTTTTTCATTATTATTCCAGATTGCTAAAATTCTGCAGGGGGAGTGGTATGCAGAAATACGGCACCTCTGTTCATCCAGATCTAACAGGTATCCAGCCCCGATGTTCCGGCACTGATCCCGCCATATTTTAGTTATTTTAATAAAAAATGCTTGCTAATCACCATAAATATGATTAAAAAATGAATGGCTCGTTGCGAAACTGGCGTCTCGCGCTCGCAGTCCCGACTGGTCGGGATGCGGGGGCTTTGTAAGGGGCTTCGCACTTTAGATCCCTTTAATTAATTTAGAATTGCAACAAGTATATTGATTACGTTGTAATGAAATACAGATACCGTCCGGAAGATTAATGTGAAGGGGGTTTTGTATGAACAGTGTTTACAAGGTGATTGAGATCATCGGGACCAGTGATGCTTCGTGGGAAGACGCGGCGAGGAACGCCATTGACACCGGGTCGAAATCATTGAAAGATATCAGGGTCGCGGAAGTAAAAGAGCTGGATATCAGCGTTGATAATAACAAGCTGGTATTCCGGGTGAAACTGAGATTGTCCTTCAAGTTCGTGGATTGATACTATATGGCATTTGTCAGCGGAAGCGCAGGAAGCCGGGTGATTGAGATGCCGGCTTTTTATTTTAGTATGACCCGCTGGTTGCCGTCATAAGCCCGCAGTGAATCAAAGAGATATGGCTGTATTTCAATAAAATTCTGGAGGTACACAATGGGATTGCTTGACCAGATCACCGACATTGCAAAAGGCCTTGGAGATCAGAAAGGCGTTAACCAGGGGCTGCTGGAAGGCGTCGCCGACCTTTTAAAGAGCGGCGGACTCCGGAACATCGTGGATAGCTTCATGGGCAGCGGCCTCGAAGACATTATCAAGTCGTGGGTTGGCACGGGTGGCAATAAGCCGATCAGCGTTGACCAGCTGAAGAATGCCCTCGGCCCTGAAAAGCTCGAGCAGCTTGCCGCCAGGGCGGGTATTCCCGCGGACCAGACGTCGAAAGTGTTAAAGGATATCCTGCCTGATATCATTGACAGGCTTACGCCGAACGGGAAGGTATCAGAATAGGTTGATTACTACCGGCGGGGAGGCGCGATACTACTCATGGTACATACCGGCCTGGACCGACTCCTCGCCAGACCAGACACTCTGAAGAACAGAAATGTCGGGCTGATAGCCAACCATACCTCGGTGAACAGCGGCCTGCGCTACAGCTGGGACCTCCTGAGCGCCCGGGGCATTAATATAAAAAAAATATTTGCGCCGGAACACGGCCTGTTCGGCACCGAGCAGGACCAGGTGCCGGTCGCCTCCCGCGTCGAATTTCCCTTTGAGATCATCAATTTATACGGCGAGACACATGAATCCCTTGCGCCGATGGAGTCCCATCTTGCCGGGCTGGATTGCATCGTTTATGACATACAGGACATCGGTACGCGGTATTACACCTACGTGAACACCATGGTCCTGTTCCTCAGGGCCATTCACGCAAAGGACATGGAGTTCATGGTCCTTGATCGGCCAAATCCCCTCGGGGGCCGTTCTGTTGAAGGTCCCGTGCTGAAAAAAGGCTTTGAGTCCTTTGTGGGTCTGCTGCCGGTGGCGGTCCGTCACGGCCTTACGGCGGGGGAACTCGCCCGTCTGGCCGTGGACTATTTCAACCTTGATGTGGAGCTCCGGGTCATCGAGATGACCGGATGGACCCGCGACATGTTTTTCGATGAGACGGAGCTTCCCTGGGTGCCGCCCTCGCCGAACATGCCTACCATAAACACGACCCTGGTCTATCCGGGCGCCTGCCTATTCGAGGGGACCAACGCGTCGGAGGGGAGGGGCACCACGACTCCCTTCGAGGTGATCGGCGCGCCGGGATTAAATCCCCGGGACCTCGCCGAGCAATTGAATGATGGTTCCCTGCCGGGCGTATTGTTCCGCCCCGTTTTTTTTAAACCCACCTTTAACAAATACCGCGGCGAAACCATCGGAGGAGTTTTTATACATATGACCGACCGCGGACTCTTCAGGCCGTTTCGCACCGGCATCGCCCTGATCGCCGCCGTGCGGGCCGCGATGCCCGGCTTCGAGTTCCTGTCAGGGGTTTATGAATTCAACGATGTTCACCCGGCTTTTGATCTCCTCGCCGGCGGCCCGGCGATCCGGGAAATGATCATTGAGGGAAAACCCCTTGACCGGATAGCGGCCCTGTGGGAAAAGGAAGAATACGTTTTTGCAGGGATCACCGAAGAATACCACATCTACCGGGTTTAACAATGTCACTGGATATCGCGGTTATTGCCGGGTACATGGTTGCCATAAATATCATAGGCATCGCATGCTCACGGGTCACATCCGTAAATGATTATTTTCTCGGGAACCGCTCCATCCCGTGGCCGGTGGCGTGCTTTTCCATCGTCGCCACCGAGACGAGCTCGCTGACCTTCATCTCCATCCCGGGACTCGCCTATGTGTCCGGAACCGGCTTCATGCAGGTGGCCCTGGGATACATCTTCGGCCGCATCCTGGTGGCGGCAATCATGCTTCCGCGGTACTTCGCGGGCGGCATGGAAACCGCCTACCAGTTTCTGCAGAATCGCTTCGGCACTGCCACCCGGAGGTTCATCGCCGTTATCTTTCATGTCACGCGGCTCCTGGCGGACGGCATCAGGCTTTTCGCCACGGCCATCCCCCTGTCCCTCCTCATGGGATTTGACAGTTACTGGCCTTCGATCCTGATCGTGGGGATGACGACGTTCGTTTACACCCTCTACGGCGGGATCCGGTCAGTCGCCATCACCGATACGATCCAGCTCGGTCTTTACCTGGTCAGCGCCGTGGCGGGACTGGTCATAATCTCGCACATTCTCGGCCTGTCCCCGCTGGAGGTGTACAACAATATCCCCGGCGGGCGCCTGGAATTTTTCTCAACCGGCATGGAAACGGGCTGGCGCGGCATATTCAGCTCATATAATATTTTTTCAGGGGTCATCGGCGGCGCGGTCCTGTCCTTCGCATCGCACGGAACAGATCATCTCATCGTCCAGAGGATATTATCGTGCCGCGACCTGCCGTCGGCCCGGAAGGCCATGGTCTGGAGCGGCATCATCGTCTTCTTTCAGTTTGCGATTTTCCTCGTATGGGGGCTCTTTATTCATGTCCTGCTGGAAGGGAGGACATTTGACCTGCCTGACACCATCATGCCGTATTTCATCATACACCACGTACCGCCCGGGTTCAAGGGGCTCATGCTGGCCGGCATATTCGCCGCGGCCATGTCTACCATAAGTGCGTCGATAAATTCGATATCATCGTCCACGGCGATGGATATCCTCCTGATCTCGCGCTGGAATATTTCCGACAGGAAAAAACTGATGATATCGAGGGGTATCTCCTTCGGCTGGGCCTGCGCGATAATGGGCATAGCGATGCTGCTGCGGGATACGAAAAGCCCTCTCGTGGAACTTGGCCTGAGCATAGCGTCCATAACCTACGGCGGTATGCTGGGAATATTCCTCCAGGGGGCGCTGTTCGAACAATTTAACGACAGGGCGGCGCTGACGGGGGTCGTGGCGAGCATTGTATCGGTGCTGTCCATATCCATTACGTTAAACGTGTTCTGGCCATGGTTCGTCCCGATAGGCTTCACGGTCTCCTTCACCGTCGGTTCAGCGCTCAATATGGCTCTCAAAAAGAAAGGGTGACGCGGGTTATTCCTTCGTCAGGTCCTCGATTATCTTGAGGGAGGAATGCGTGTTGGATTTATCATCGGTAAACTGCGTGTCGAAAATAATGATGATCTCGGTGCGTACGTTTTTCTGGATGATGAAGTAATACTCTCCGGCAAGCTTGCGCACCAGGTCGATTCCCCGGCCGGTCTCGGAAATGAAGTCAGTCACATCTTCCTGGGTTTCCCAGGCTTTATCCAGCAGTATATTCTGCTCGATGACCTTGTTGATGCTGTCAAGGATTACCATCTTGGAAAGCTTCCCGTTGTAGTCATCGATGGCAATGCCATACTTGTCCTTGGAGCGGGCAAAAAAAATGTCTACGAATTCACCATCCCGGAGCTGGACGGCTAGTCTGAGTTTTTTTTCATCAGTCAGGCCATGGGAGTGATATACGGCGTTGATCGTCATCTCGTTGAGAATCAGGTTCAGCGAGACCTTGTTGTCGATATGGAAACCCCAGTTTTCAATTTCTCCCGCGATAAGCGAGACAGCTTTCTTAATCTGCCTGGAGCTGGTAATTCGTATTTTCTTGGTTTCAGTAATGCCCGGGATGTAGTTGTCGAGACCGAAAATGTTCCTCCTGGTGATAAGCTTCTCCGCGAGGTTCAGAATCTCATCCTTGCGGAACGGTTTGCACAGGACATTTCCGATCCCTTCCTTGAAGATAACATCAAAAAAGGAGTCGATGCTTTTGTCGGTCGTCATTATCGTGGGGATATACGGATAGGTTTTCGAAATGTAATTATAGAGGTCGAAGGCGTTGTTCCCCGGCAGTTCCACTTCCGATACGACAAGATCAAAGTCTATGGACTTCAGCATCTTCATGGCATCGTAGGCGGATCCGCACAGTTCGACATTATAGCCGCCATCCCTGAATATCCTGACAAGGGAATCCTTCACGATTGAAAAATCAACAATGAGAACATTATACATTGAGATTGTCCAGCAGTTGAATTTACATTAATTGGCAGCCAGATTGATAATAATGCAACAAAAATATAGAAAAAACTACAGAAAAGGAGCCTTTCTGTCCGAAATTAATATTGAAATAATGGATTTATCTGATACAAGGTACCGGGATCGGTATTTTTCAGCCGCGGAAAGGGCGGGGAAACAGTACCCTTTATCGGGATAAAAACAATACCAGTCTGCAGTAATGTCAAAAACAGACGGCGGAGGATGTGATGAAAAAAGCTTTTCTAATCGCGGCGTGCGTCATGCTCACGGTTGCCGTGTCACGCGCCCAGGAAAAAAAGGGTGATGAAAAGGAATATAAATTATCGTCCGAGACTCTGGATCAGCAGGGCAAGGAGCTTGACAAGCAGGTAACGGCCTATTCGGCAAAAATGGCCGATATCATAAAGAAGTATGATCTCCTCAAGACCACCGGTATAAGGATAATTCCATATCAGACCACCTACGCGCAGGGCCAGGATTTTATTGAAATGGAAAAATACAGTTTCATAAAGGATGATATATTCAACAGGGACATTGTCGGGGTCCAGTCCCGGAAAATAAAAGTATACACCAACGGGCAGTCAATCTCGAAAATTGATTCCGAAATTTATGATCATTATTACTGGGCGGGAACCTCAAACATCGTGAGGATCAGTGATCCCAGCCCTACGACGGAAGGGACCGACGATATCCTTTTCACCCATATCGTTAACGGCAGGACATTTCTTGACAACAAGAAACTGGCGGAAATTAAAAATACCACCGCCTACCCGATACGCAACGAACTGAAGAGGGAGTTTCTTGTTCCTCACATGAACTACTTCATGAATTCCCTGCTGTTCATCGCCGAAGCGTATTTCAAGGGAATGAAGGATGCCGAAGAAGGGATGACGGATTATTTAAAGAGAGCGAAAAAGTATTAATATCATGTTATATTTAAAAAAAGACTGTCCGGAATGACAGTCTTTTTTTATTGTTCTTGTTGAGCAATCTGCAGGTCATGCAGATGTAAAATAAGAAATAATAAAATTCTTGACACTCGGGCTTATGATTAATGTCATACAAAATCACTGCTCTATGTGACTGAAAACTTGTGATTGTGATATATCTTGCCGCGCAGCGGGCGATAAAATAATCAAGACATATAATAACTCTGGAGATTGATATGAAATTAGCTGTCATCGGCACCGGGTATGTGGGCCTTGTTACCGGTACCTGTTTTGCGGATATGGGAAATGATGTATGGTGCATTGATATAGACGAGAAGAAGATCGAGGGTCTGAAGAAGGGCGTGCTGCCGATCTATGAACCCGGGCTCGACGATCTGGTGAAGAGGAATTACGAGGAAGGGCGGCTCAGATTTACGACAAACCTGAAGGAAGGAATTTCCGGATCAATGTACGCCTTCATAGCCGTCGGCACCCCTTCGGATGAGGACGGTTCCGCTGACCTGCAGCATGTACTTGAAGTTGCGCGTCAGGTCGGCCGCTGCATTGAGAAGTACATCGTCATCGTCGACAAGTCCACCGTCCCCGTGGGGACCGCGGAAAAGGTCCGTCAGGCGGTCAGGGAGGAACTGGCAAAGCGTGGAAGAAATGACATAGCGTTTGACGTCGTTTCAAATCCGGAATTTCTCAAGGAAGGGAACGCGGTGGATGATTTCATCAAGCCGGACCGCGTTATCATCGGCGCTGACAACGCCAGGGCGGCCGATCTCATGCGTGATCTCTATTCAACGTTCGTGCGCAAGGGCGACCGGGTCATGACGATGGATATCCCTTCAGCTGAATTGTCAAAGTACGCGGCCAACGCGATGCTGGCGACGCGGATAAGCTTCATGAACGAGCTGTCCCAGCTGTGTGAAGCCGCCGGGGCTGATATTGAAAGCGTGCGGAGGGGCATCGGATCTGACAGCAGGATCGGCAACGCCTTTTTGTACGCGGGTATAGGATACGGCGGATCCTGTTTTCCCAAGGACGTCAAGGCCCTCGTGTATACCCTGAAGG
>CAZZHU010000040.1:0-4019 GCA_964654045.1 uncultured Leptospirales bacterium | reverse complement strand
GCTTTGACGCGAAAATACTGTCGGCCGTCGAGGCGGTAAACAAGGACCAGCGAATACGATTCGTGGACAAGATCGTCAGGCATATGGGTGAAAAGCTGGATGGAAAAACATTCGCGGTATGGGGCCTTGCCTTCAAACCGCAGACCGACGACATGAGGGAAGCACCCGCTATCGACATTATCACGGAGCTGCGGAAGCGCGGGGCCTCCTTCAAGGCCTATGACCCAATCGCGGTTGAGAACGCCCGTTCCGTGATCGGAGACGAAAATATAGAATACGTGAAGAACAACTATGATACGTTACAGGGGGCCGACGCCCTGCTGCTCCTGACGGAATGGCACCATTTCAGGAAGCCCGATTTTGACAAGATAAAATCGCTCATGAAGTCGCCGGTTATTTTCGATGGCAGGAACCAGTATGAGCCGGCGAAGATGAAGGAGCTGGGATTCGCGTATTATAGCATTGGAAGGAACTGATAAATCTCACCTCACCAGTACTCTGCAAAAACTTTTATTCCCTCACCAGCGCTTTGCATGCTCTCTTGACCTTTAAGACCTCACCCCGCCTTCGGCGCGCCCTCTCCCACAGGGAGAGGGCTCAGGATTAAATTTATTTTACCGTCACCCTCTCCATTTTATGGAGAGGGGCAGGGGTGAGGTTATAAAACGGAGAGGGTGCGCGGAGCGCAGGTGAGGGTGGATATCCATCTTTCACAGATTTAACCTGAATATCCTCACCGCATTCGCCGTAGTATGCTCCGCTACGTGTTCGACAGTATCTCCCGTGATCTCTGCCGCAGCCTCCAGGTTGTACAGGATATAATGGGGCCTGTTGATTTCACCGTGCTTCTGGACCGGCGGGATATCGGGGCTGTCGGTCTCAAGCAGAAAATGGTCCGGGTAAATCATTTTCATCACGGCCGCTCGTTTCCTGCTGTTGCGGTAGGTCAGGGTGCCTCCCATGGAAAAGCTCATTCCCAGGCGGATCAGTTCTCCGGCAAGCTCGGGACTGCCCGAGAAGGAATGAATAATACCGCCGGATCGCGGCGCTCCTATTCTTTTTATTGAAGCGATCAGTTCATTGAATGCCCCCCGGCAGTGTATGACCGCCGGCAGGTCGATCTCCTTTGCGATGGCAAACTGCTTTTCGAAGAATTCGAGCTGCAGGTCGAAAGGAACGATTTCATTTTTCCTGTCGAGTCCAATTTCACCGATCGCAGCGGCGCCGCGCTCCGCGGCGGAGCGGAGTCCCTGGATCCTCTCCCGGTAATGCTCCTGTATGTACCAGGGGTGTATCCCCATGGCAAATTCAACCTCGGGGAAACGACCGGCCATGTCCCGGGAAAGTTCCCACTGGTCCGGCGTTATCGATGCTGTGATGAGCTTGACGATACCGGCGCGGCGGGCGTCGCCGACCACGCTGTCAAGGTCATGTGCGAAATGAAGGCTCTCGAGATGGCAGTGCGCGTCGACCAGTTTCATGGGTCATTCGCCTATTATTTTTACCAGCACCTTTTTCGGCCTTCTGCCGTCGAATTCAGCGTAATAGATCTGCTCCCACGGCCCGAAATCGAGTTTGCCGTTGGTCACGGCCACGACGACTTCGCGTCCCATGACAGATCTCTTGATGTGGGCGTCGCCGTTATCCTCTCCCGTGCGGTTGTGCCGGTAGCGGGATATCGGCTCATGGGGCGCAAGGCCTTCCAGGAAATCGTCGAAATCCTGTATAAGGCCGCTCTCCGCGTCATTAATATATACCGATGCGGTAATATGCATGGCGTTGACGAGGCAGAGACCCTCCCTGACTCCGCTTCTGGTTACCAGCTTTTCCACGGTGCCGGTTATGTTGATGTAATCACGCCGCTGTTTCGTGTTAAAGGTGAGATATTCAGTTAAAGATTTCATGGCTTGTTACATGCTCCTCCTGCCAATGATCGGGAAAAGGGTGTCTCACGTGGCTTGTAGCATGATATGTCCGTGTTATGCAATTAAAATATCCCCAACCCGGTTTTTTATTTTACACCAGTAAAACCGGCATGTATGAATCATGGCACGGATGAAAAAAAATCTCCATAAAAATAATTTTAATTGAATTCTGACCAATTATGCCCAAGATGGGTTTTGTTTCGACGCCCTTTTGGGGACTCCACCCCATGAGTCCATTAGCGGTATATTGTGCAGCTATTCCGGGATAATTCTGATACCGGCCTTGTTTTGTATTGACAGAAAATTGCCGGAAAAAACGTAATAGTTGCTTCAGAAGAGGAGATTTGTATTGCAAACCCAGGTTCTTGTCATCGGCGGCGGCGCTACCGGTACGGCAGTCGCCCGCGATTTTGCGCTGCGCGGCGTACAGTGCATCCTTGTGGAAAAAAAGGATTTGAACGCGGGCGCATCGGGCGGAAACCACGGGCTTCTCCACAGCGGCGGCAGGTACGTAACCAACGATAAAGAGGCTGCCCGGGAGTGCAAGCTTGAGGGGGACATTGTCAAGAGGCTGATGCCCCAGTGCGTTGAAAACACGGGTGGCCTGTTTGTCGCCGTCGAGGGCGATGATGAGCGGTTCATCGCGGATTACCCTTCCCATTGCGCCCAGTGCGGCGTTCCCTGCGAAGCGATAACGCCGGAAGAGGCGCGAGCGCTCGAGCCGACCCTTTCAGAAAGCGTCATCGCCGCCTACAAGGTTGAAGATGCCTCCGTTGATCCATTCAAGCTCACGCTCCTCAATATCAACCAGGCCATTACTCTCGGATCGCGGCGCCTGCGCAGCACAAAAGTGATAGGATTTGACATACAGGATAAAAAGATACGGCGCGTGCTTGTTAAAAATGTCAATACCGATAAAGAATTTTACATAGAGGTGGAACAGGTGGTCAACTGCGCCGGTGCCTGGGTGAACCAGGTCAGCAGGCTTGCCGGCATCGACATACCGATACAGTATTCCAAGGGGACCCTCCTTGTCACCAACGACAGGATCAATTACCGGATACTCAACCGCCTCAGGCGCCCGTCGGACGCCGATATCCTGGTGCCGGGAGGCACCGTGTCGATCATCGGAACCACCTCGACGCCGGTAGAGGACCCGGACGTGATTTATCCGACCGTGGAAGAGGTTGACCTTATAGTCCGGGAGGGATCGGTGATGGTTCCGGTGCTGGATCGGAGCCGCTTTGTCCGGGCATACTGCGGCGTCCGGCCCCTTTTCGGCAAGGGGGGAGGCTCCGACGGCCGGAACGTCAGTCGCGGCTTCGCGCTGCTCGACCATTCAAACGAGAATGTCGATAACCTGACTACCATAACCGGCGGCAAGCTGACAACCTTCAGGCTCATGGCAGAGAAGACGGTTGATCTCGTCTGCCGGAAAATGGGTGTTACGACCCCCTGCCTCACCGGGACCGAGCCGCTGCCCACGACTACCGGCGGCCAGTGGACGGAGCCGGGCATATCACCCAAGAGATGGATGCGCTCACACGACCCCGACGATATCATGATCTGCGAATGCGAGATGGTCACCAAAAAGGTCATCGACGAGATCATCGCCTCGCTCAAAGAACATGATGAAAGGGCAAGCCTGGTCGACATCTGCATGAGGACCCGCCTCGGCAGGGGCGCCTGCCAGGGCGCCTTCTGCGGGATGAGGGCCGCCGCCTATCTCTACGAGTGCGGCGAGCTCAAGGAGCGGGAAGGCCTCGTCGATATCGGACGGTTTTTTCAGGAGCGCTGGAAAGGGATCCACTCCATTCTCTGGGGCGACCAGATGATACAGGCGGAGCTCATGGAATCAATACACTGCGGCCTCTTCGACGAAGAGCTGCACACACCATCCAGATGAGGAGCGCTGACCGTTCATGACACTGCCGAAATCGCATAATTACGATCCCAGCCACATTTTCGACGTCATGGTCATCGGGTCCGGCATAGCCGGCATGGCCGCGTCGCTTTTTGCCGTTAACCGCAAGCTTTCAACCGTACAGGCCGGGAGCGCGGGGGGGACGCTCTTCACCAGCGGCCTCTTTGACC
>CAZZHU010000039.1:10173-28720 GCA_964654045.1 uncultured Leptospirales bacterium | reverse complement strand
CCGACCCCTTGACCCCCAGTCAAGTGCGCTAACCGGACTGCGCTACGCCCCGTATAAGTTTTGAAACAATATTGACAGGATGCCTGACAGGTGTAAAGTAAATTTCGGAATAAAATTAAAATAAGATAGCTCAATCGCTGTCGGGTATTACCCCTTCTCCATTTCATGGAGAGGGGGCAGGGTGTGAAGCGTAAAATTTTGGATTGACGTGCATGGAAAAATAATCGATCTGAACACTACCGGGAGCGTTCCATGATAAAATCTTCTATATATATACGATATGCTCATATTCTTATCAGCCTGATGTGGCTTGCAGGGTCCTTTTGCTCTTGCGCCCCGGGAAGCAAGGGAGTTATTGCCTTTAATAATGCCCGGATTCACACTCTTAATATCGAGGCGAAGAAATACTATCAGGAGGCCTTTCGGTATGCGCGGGAAAACAGGCCCGAGGAGGCCATCGACGCCTATTCCCGCTCGATCCGGATTGATCCGAGTGCCGCCGCTTATAACGGCCGCTGCGTTGAGTACAATCGTACCGGGCGTTATGACCGGGCAATCTCGGACGCGAACCGTGCTATCATGATGAGCCCGGGATATTCCTTGCCGTATCTGAACCGTGGCAACGCGCATTACCGGCTGAATGAATACGATGCCGCTTTGAAGAGTTATCTGCGCGCCATCCAGCTCGATCCGGCAAATCCTGAATCCTGCTATAACCTTGGTCAAACGTATTACAGGAAAGGCCTTCCTGATGACGCTCTAAAATCCTACGATAGGACTGTTGAACTGAACCCCCGACATTATGCTGCCTGGTACAATATAGCCTGCATCTCTTCGCAGAAGAAAGACCTGAAGAGGGCTATCGCCAGCCTTGAGAAAGCCGTTACAGAAGGATTCACGGACGCCGAGCGGATGAAGCTGGAGCCCGCCCTGGAGAATGTCAGGAATATGCCGAAATTCATTTTTTTATTGAAGAAGATCGCACGGGGAGGGAAGGGCTCTCAGTGAAAGAACCGGTTGATCTTTTCAGCGGTTTTCGCGCCAATTCCATCAATTCCTTTCAGCTCTTCTATCGTGGCCGCGCGGATGTCGTCTATCGATTTAAAATGCTCCAGCAATAGTTTTTTTGTCTTTGTCCCGATGCCAATGTCGTCCAGGACTGATCGGGTCGTCTTTTTGTCCCGCAGCTGCCGGTGATAGGTTATGGCGAAGCGATGCGCCTCGTCCCTGATATTCTGAAGGATTTTCAATGCCGGCGAGGACAGGGGCAGCCTCACCGGTTCCCTGCCCGGTTCAGTGTATATTTCCTCAAACCGTTTTGCAAGCGATATGATCCTGATGCCGGCGGAGAAGTTTTCAGCCGCCTCGCGGGCGCGGGAGAGCTGCGCGGGTCCCCCGTCGATGACCACAAGGTCCGGGAGGTTTTTCTCTTCATTGACAAGGTACTGTATGCGCCGCGCCATGACCTCGTGTATCATGCCGGGATCGTCAGGGGCGTCGTATCCCCTGATTTTATACCGCCGGTACCCCTGTTTGTCGGGCCGGCCGTCGCGGAAGGAGACCATGGATGCCACGGCGTCGGTGCCCTGGAGGTTGGAAATATCGAAACACTCCATGGCGCGGGGCAGGCTTTCCAGGTCCAGGACGCGCTGCAGTTCTTCCAGTCCCAGGAGTGTATTCCTTTTATCGCGCTCCGCGAAGCGTTCCGCGGCGATGATGTCGATGTTCTTGTGTATGAGACGGATGATGCCGTGATCATCCCGGGTCTCCGGAACGCCTATCGTTACCTTGCGCTTCGACTGGTCGGTTAGGAGACGCTGCAGCAGGGCCCGGTCGGCGACCTGCCGTTCCGCAATGATCCGCTGGGGCGCCTCGGCGCTCCGGTAATAACCGAGGATGAAGGAGCTGATTATCTCCTCGGGATCGGCATACTCGGCGTTGTCGAAAATCGAGATTTTTCTCCCCAGCAGCACGCCGCTCCGGAACTCGAAAAGAATGACGATCCCCTCGTTTCCCTGTTTTGACACGCCGATGTAGTCCTGGTCGGCGCCGATGGCCACGTGGACCTTTTGCGTTTCCGATATTTTTTGTATATCGAAGATCATGTCGCGTATTTCCGAGGCTTTCTCGTATTTCTGTTTCGACGAGTATTCCTTCATCCTGTCCTGGAGGTTTTTCAGCACCGGCTCAACGCTTCCCTCGAGAAATTTCACCGCGTTGTCAATGATCTCGCGGTATTCTTCCCGGGTCATGTCCCCGCGGCAGACGCCGCTGCACTTGTTGATCTGGTAGTTCATGCAGGGGCGCTCGTTTTTTTTCAGGGGCAGTTCCCTGGAGCAGAGTTTCAGCTTGAAGATATTATTTATCAGGGCGACGGTGGTGCGCGCCGCGTTCGCGTCCGTATAGGGACCGAAATACCTGGTGCCGTCTTTTCTGAGTGCGCGGGTAAAGACGACCCGGGGGTACTCATCGCCGAGGGTGACCGCGATATACGGGTATCTTTTATCGTCTTTTTTCTGGATGTTGAACTTGGGGCGGTGCTTTTTTATCAGGCTGCTCTCGAGGATAAGGGCCTCCACCTCGGAGTCGGTGACTATGAACTCTATGTCCCTGACGATTTTGACCAGTATCCGCGTCTTGACGTCGAGGTCGCGCTTCTGGAAATACGATGACACCCTTTTTTTCAGGGAAGAGGCCTTGCCGATATATATGATGGAACCGGCTTCATCTTTCATGATATACACGCCGGGTTCGCCGGGAAGCCCCGCGATGGTTTTCTTCAGCTGACCGGGATCAGTCATCGGGATTCCGCATCCTCTTGACTTTTTCGATGTACTGGGAGGTCACATCGAAAGACGGGTTTATCCTGGCGGCTTCCTCGAACATGGCGATTGCCCTGTCATATTCCCGTTTTTTCGCGTAGGCGACTCCCAGGTTGAAATAACTGCCGAATCCCTGCGGCTTCATGATGGTGAGGGTCAGGAATATGGCAATGGCCTCTTCAAGCTTGTTCTCCTTGAGCATCGACACGCCGGTTGTGAAGATTGTCCCCATACCGTCCGTTTCGAGGGCCGGTTCAGGTTCCGGTTCCCGCTGCGGTACCTGTTCGGGCTCCGGCCCCTCGGCCTGGACGGGACTATCCGCAGTCGCCTGCTCCGCCTCCTGTGAGGTCCTGACTGTTTTATCCTTCAATTCTTCAATGAGGGTGTTGAAGGAGAGGGCAAGCTGGTTCAGTTCGTCGTCGCCGGTCTGGTTCAGGGATACCTCCAGGTCGCCGTCGGCCGCTTTCTTCATGTAACTCGACAGGTTTGTTATGAGGAGAGAATAATTCTGCAGAAAGATGAAAGAAAGCACGATTACCGCGATGACCAGCGCGATGGTGAATATGATGTTGAATGTCCTGATACCCCTGGTGGTGGCGGAATAAGCATCGATAGCGGACTGCGACCTGCTCGCCGAGACCAGGAATTGGAGCACCGCTTTTTTATTCTTAATTTCATATGGATAATAAACGTTCTGCCAGGAATAGCCGCTCTGGGAATAAATATCAGGGTCCATGGCGCCGTGAAGGAGGCCCGTCTTCAGATAATTAGTCTCTTTTTGTTCCCGGACGACCTCTGACCTGGTGAGTTCCAGATGTAAATCATCATGAAAAAAAAGCGTATCGGCAATGCGGAAGTAATTCTCGTCCTCGGTTTTGGTGAAGATGACCGCGCCGAGGATGTCCCCGGTTGACGAGTTGTACTCAAGAAGTTCTTTCCTGATGTCCCCGACTGTAAATGCCTTTTTGAGTTTCAGCCTTTCGGCGAGACCGTCGATTTTGCCGAGATACAGGTCCCTGTTATTTGTTGCAAGGGCATCCTTTAAAATGCCGGCGTTCCTGGACATGATTACATGAAATGAAACCGATGTGGTTATGATAAGGGCCGAGTAGATTATCGAAATTGCGATGATGAATCTCCGGGATATGACGGATCGTTTCTTTTCATCCTGATTGCCGCTGAATCTGGCTTTGAGCTTATTATGAATTTGCAGGGGCATAGTTAGTACCGGTACCTGGTATAGCGTTGATTTCAAGATCGCCTGGAATGACATTTTTGTAAAGAATTCTTTTAAATAAAATTGGCACTACTAATAGGATTAAGGTTATCTTTCCGGTCTCTGTGACCGCAGCTGATATACATAAGTCATGATACAATCATACGGTTGCCCGGTTCAAATTATTTGCATTTTGCAACAAAAAAATAGTTGAAAAATACACCGGTATCAAGAAGCGTGTTAGTATGAAGAGATCAGCCATCAGTAAATTATCACGTAACGGGATTGAGGAACTTCTTTACCACGCATTGAGGACTATTTACCTTTTTGAACGGGCTGAAATCGATCAGTTTGATCTCAATTACCAGCAGATGTATCTCCTGAAACTCCTGAAAAGAAAATCACCGTATCGCGTCAGCGAAATAGCGGCAGAACTGCGGATCCCTGTATTCGCCGCAACGCGCCTGGTGAGCCAGCTGGATAATAAAAGCCTGGTTGTAAAAAACAGGGATTTGAAAGACCGGAGGAACATCTTCGTGGGCATTACTGCGGATGGCAAGGAGATGCTGAAGAGGATTGAAACGCATATCATCGACCTGACACTGTCCAGTCTGGGCGCCTATTCCGCAGAGCAGGCTCAACTGATTGTAGATGTTGTAGAAAACCTCGATGTTATACTCGGCCTGAGGTCTGAATCAAGGGAGGCGGCGGATTCCCTGAAGTAAAGAATGATTACCGGCAGAAATGCCGCCCGGGAACGACACAATTATTATGGAGGAATCGGCAATGACAAGCAGGTTTAAAGGATATATGGGGAAAATGCTCGATATCAACCTGACCACGGGGAAAATCGGTGAGTATCAGGTGAGCGATACCGACCGCGAGCTTTTCCTGGGAGGGAGGTATTTGAGCACCAAGATACTCTGGGACGAACTGAAACCCGGCATAGATCCGCTTTCAGAAGAGAATGTCCTGGTGGTCATGACGTCCCCCATGACCGGGTCCGGCGGTCCCTGCACCAGCAGGTATGACATATCGGCTAAAAGCCCCCAGACAGGCGCCATCGGCCATTCGAACAGCGGCGGCAATTTCGGAATGAATATGAAGCGCGCCGGCTGGGACGGCATGGTGGTCCGCGGCAAGGCCTCTAAACCGGTGTATATTGAGATTGAAGACGAAAAAGTGGAGATAAAACCGGCAGACCACATCTGGGGCATGGACACGCAGGAGTCCCAGAAGGCACTTCTGGGAAAGAACACGAAAGGTGGCACCATGGCCATCGGCCCGGCAGGGGAGAACCTTGTCAAGTTCGCCGCTGTGGTTTCGCAGGAGCGGTGCCACGGCAGGACCGGCATGGGCGCGGTCATGGGTTCGAAAAACCTGAAGGGCATGGTGGCGCGGGGCACAAAGACCGTACCCGTTCATGATCCGGCGAAATTCAAGGAGACCATTAAAAAGTGGATCAAGATGCTCCAGAACCATCCCGCGACGGGCGATATAGCCCCGAAGCTTGGCACGGCCTTTTCCCTTATCCCCCTTTCAGTACGAAATACCCTTCCTACAAAGAATTTCTCGACAGGCACCTATGACAAGGCATACAATATCAGCGGTGAACACCTGGCCGAAAAATACCTGGTAAAGAATTTCGGCTGCGTATCGTGCCCCATCCGGTGCGGCCGGGTAGTCAATATCAACGGCCTTGATGTCAAGGGCCCGGAATATGAAATCCTTGCCCTCATGGGCTCAAACCTTCTCATTGACGACCTCAAGGCCATCATTAACTGGAACTATGATCTCGATCTTCTTGGGATGGACGCCATAAGCACGGGCACGATATTAGGCTTTGCCGCGGAGCTGAGTGAAAAAGGTCTCTGGAAAAGCGGCATTGAATTCGGGAAAAAAGAGGTGATTTCGAAGGCTATCAAGGACATCGCGTACCGCAGGGGCATCGGCAATGACCTTGCCGAAGGCGTCAGGTTTCTCTCAAAGAAATACGGCGGCGAGGATTTCGCGCCCCATGTCAAGGGACTGGAATTTCCGGCCTATGAGCCCCGGGGCACGGTGGCCCAGGCTCTGGGATACGCTACGTCTTCGCGCGGGGCCTGCCATCTTGATTCGGGCTACGAGGTGTACATGGAAGTTACTGGTCCGGCCACGATGAACCAGCACCAGTACCGCGGCAAGCACCCCTGGACCATCCTCACCCAGAACCTTATGGCCGTGATAAGCGCGGGGGGTAACTGCCTCTTTACGGGATGGACGTTTTATCCCGGACCGGCGTACAAGCTTCCCGGCAAGCCGCTTCTATCGAAGATTATTAACGGCATCATGAGCAATATCGGGGGAATAATCGCCCTTACCATTAAGCTGCCGCCATGGCTCCTTCCGATTCATGTGCCCATCATGCTGCCTCATTCAAAAGCCCTCAAGGAATTGACGGGGATGAAAATGCATTTTGGCAGATGGATCCGTGTCGGCGACAGGGGATATAACATGGAAAAGTGCTTCAATCTCCGCGAGGGGATCAACAAGGAGCATGATAAGCTTGCGAAACGTTTTACCGATGTGCCGCTGCTGCCTGACAACAAGAAGTCCGTCGTCCGAATGGATAAATTGCTTCCCCGGTATTACCGGTTGCGGGGATGGGACAAGGACGGTATTCCGAAGAAAGGGACCCTGAAGAAATTAAAACTCGATTTTATTGACCTTTCCCTTATCAAAAAGACCGCAGCTGCAGGCGTCATTTCTGGGAAGGAGAAAAATTAGTCCTCTTAACGGAGCTGATTTGTATTTCAATATTTGCAGGCGAGCCCTTGATACTGTTGTTATGGGAAAGCCCCATGAAAATGCGGTTTCGACTACGCGCTTTCAGGGGGCTTTTTTTTGTATTACGCCGCATACATGTCCACGTGCTTGACTTTTTTGAGGGGAATTTTCTTTTCCCCGTTGTTGACATCGAAGGTAACGATCATGTCGCCTTCAATCGTCCTGTTTTTATAAAGTTCGATTTCGTTCCCATCCTCGAGAACAATGATAATATCCAATCCCTTGATATCCAGGTACTTTGCCAGCATTTGCTTGAAATTCTTCTTTTTTGCCTTTCTGTGTGCCATGGTCTACCCCAAGATGATTATTTATGTCTCATAAATAATATCGGTTTTTCCATTAATATATTAATTAATTTTTATATATATAACAAAAAAAATGTTTGTGCAAATTAATTAATAAACAATAACTCTACTCTTCAAAACCGATGCGCCAGAGGGCCATGCCGGCGAGACCGTATTTGGCTGCCAGCTTTTGAAGTAATAGGCGTGTATATTTATCAGAAATATAAACAGCGCAGGGCCGGCCGGCATCATTATAGGTGAAGCGAAGAGTGCCGGATTGATCGCGTACCGGTGAATTTTTAGCGGCAAGCCTGACGCCCTGTATGGCGGAGAGGGGAGTTACCCGTCCATTGCACCACCGGTATCCGTATGCCGGGATGCCAAGCCATATCCGGGAGGGCTTCATATGTTCGAGAGCGCGGGTGATATTGTCTTCAGCCCACCGGATATCGGTCACCGGTCCCGGGCCGGTATGGGTACCGTGATAATCGTAGCACATGAGGACGATTTCATCAACGCGGGGTGAAATAATGTCCAGGTCATGGAATCCGCTCCATTTTTTCGGGAAACCGACCGGCGGAAAAACGGCCATGGATATCTTCCCTCGATAAGACTTTCGCAACGCGGCAAGGAAATCCCCGAGCTTAATTGAGTCTTCCGGCGGAAGATATTCAAGGTCAAGATGGATTCCCGTGTAACTATTGACGCGGGCGAAATCGGCTATGCTTCCGGCTGTTTTTTCACGCAATGTCCGGGAAGACAGCAGCCTGTGTCCCTCCGTGGCGGATCTGAACGAAATCAGGGGATATATAACAACCCCATGCTTATCAGCTATGACTCTCAATCGTTTAAGCGTTTTCGTGGATTCAATAGTAATTGCGCCTGTTTTGCTGATTTTAAAGCCGGTTACGCAGATAACAGTGTAGTGCGGAATAACGGTTTCCAGATAGTTATCGGTGAAGGCTGAGCTGTGCAGGATATATCCCCATCGTGTAGGCTTTTTATCTTCAGCCAATGAAATATTCACAAGAATTAAAGATATGGATAGTATCAAGTATAAACTTTTTATCATGAATAAACCGTTATTGATAATCGATTTTGCCAGGGGCCGTGGGTTGCTCCCGCGAACAGGGAGCGGGATGCTCCCGCCCGCCATAGTACAGGGAGGTACTATTTTGGCGGGTGAGCGGGAGCAATTCACGGCCCTGTTCTTTATTGATGTATACACATGGGTTTTTCAAGCCAATTATTTTTACTGGGGTCAAGGGGCGGAGCCCCTTGCAATGCCAACCTTCACTTTTTTTTGACAAAACCAGCTTAAAGTATTAATTTTATATATAAAGTTTAAGATAATGTATATAGTAGAGTTTTCATGATATTGCAGGATACCGGGTATGAAAATAAAATCGATTAAGATTGCAGCATTATTTATTGCCTTATCAGCTCCGCTTTTCATCTCCTGCTCAAAGGTAACCGGCGATCTTGATGATCAGCTGCCGGCTTTGCTAGTTAATATAGTAAATACAAATACTACCTATACAATAGGACCCTATGATGGAGCGAACATATGTACCGTCCATCTTGTATTCTACTCGAATAGCGATTGGACCCAGCCATGGTTCGAACTGAAATCAACCACAGATAGCTTCTTGATACCGACTTTCCCCATATTTTCGACGTATATCATGGCATACCTGGATATTGATGATAATGGAACTGTCGATGCAGGAGAACCTTGTACGGGTTATCTTGATATTGACCATCCTGCTGATTTAACAAAGCTGGACTTTTTACCGCTTGAATGGAAATCAATATCTTTAACAATTGATGATACCCGTGTGTATTAGGAATGCTTCGATTACTGCTGATCGCAGGAGAAGATTAAATTGAAAAGACAAATTATTAGAAGAATCAGCACCATATTGTTATTCATATCGATTCCCCTGGTTTTCAGCTGCGACACCGAAAAAGATGAGGCGCCCCCTCTGATTCTTCTAAATGTTACATTGGCGGCACCGGAAGTTCCCGACAATGCCCATAAACTATACGCTGTTTTTTATCCGGCCAGTATCTGGGCAGCGGCAACGCCCCTGTTCATTGTCAGTTCCGATACAAACACGATAGTTATTCCACCGATCGACATCTGGGATACCACATTCTATTTTGAAATTATCTTTGATCAGACCGGTAGCGGCACACCGGTTGCATCAGGTAACTGGTACCAGGGATGGTATGGAAAGATTAATCGCGGCGCAGATATCCTGGATGTATTCATCGTACCGAAAGTGCCGATGATGAGTATTAATATTACAATGGACACGCTGGGCACAAACTATCAGACAATCTAGCAATCATATACACTTCGCAAGTCATGTTTGACAGTTACTATAAAACCGCTCTTTGATTATTTGTTCAAATCAACGAAAATAAGACTTGCCATCTGGGCCATCTGTCGGCATTTCAGCTAATCAAAAAATGGATATTTTAATAAGGTAGATATGATCCCTCTGAATGGAACGCAAAAAAGAAAACTCAAATCCCAGGCCCATCACCTGAAGCCGGTGGTCATGATCGGCAAACTCGGCATCACCGATTCTTTGATCGAGGCGGTTGATAAAGCCCTGGAAGACCATGAGCTGATAAAGATCAGGTTCATCGATTTCAAGGATGACAAGAAGGATTTCGTCACCGAGATAGCGGCAAAAACGTGTTCCGACTGCATAGCCATTATTGGCAATATCGCAATAATGTATAAGCAAAATAAAGACGCAGAAAAGCGACGAATTGTTGTTTAAGCCAGCTATTTATAGTTGACATCCAGCCATACCAATTAAAATTACTCAAAATCACCGCAGGGAGCGATCTTGCGACCCGGGCGTCGGAATCAGGCCCCTGCAGTACCTGGAGGTCCATCGTGAAAAAGTACAATGTTGTCATTCTTGGCGCGACCGGCGCAGTGGGTATTGAATTCAGGAAGATCCTTCTTCAGAGAAAATTCCCCATAGATAAAATAAAATTCCTCGGCCTGACCACCGTGGGCAAAGAATTTGATTTTGGAGGCAGGAAAATCAAGTCCGAAGCCGTTGCTGACGGATGCTTCAGGGGATACGATATCGGCCTATTTTCGGCCGGCGGCGATATCAGCAAGAAAGTCGCGAAACGCGCGGTCGAAGAGGGCTGCATCGTGGTCGACAACAGCTCCGCGTGGCGGATGGATCCCGGGGTACCCCTCGTGGTGCCGGAAGTGAACCCTGATGACGTCGACTGGAACAAGGGAATTATAGCCAATCCGAACTGTTCCACCATCCAGATGGTTGCGGCCCTCAAGCCGATACACGATGCCGCCCGGATCAAGCGGATCGTGGTCAGCACCTACCAAGCCGTGTCCGGGACGGGTCTGAAGGCTATCGAGGAATGCCTGGTTCAGACGAAGGACATTATCAACGGCAGGGAGATATCACAGCGGAAGGTCTATCCGCACCAGATAGCCTTCAATGTACTTCCCCAGATCGACGTGTTCCTCGAGAACGGATATACCAAGGAAGAGATGAAGATGGTCAATGAAACGAAAAAGATAATGGGCGACGATTCGATCCAGGTCACCGCGACCACGGTGCGGGTCCCGGTCCTCTACGGTCATTCCGAGTCGGTAAACATCGAAACCGAGAAGAAACTGACCTCCCACGAGGTGCGGGAACTGATGCGGAAAGCCCCGGGCATAACGGTTGTGGATAACCCGACAAAAAGCGACTATCCGCTGGCGATCAATGCCGCCGGCAAGGATGATGTTTTCGTAGGCCGCATCCGCGAGGACGAGTCGATCGCCAACGGGATAAATATGTGGATCGTGTCGGATAATATACGGAAAGGCGCGGCCCTCAATGCGATACAGATCGCCGAATTGCTGATCCATAAGGGTAAATTATAGGATCCAGTGATTATTTGAATGAATAAGACAAAAAACCTTTCCGCGGGTCTTCCAGGGAAGGTTTTTTTATTTGAAAACAATGACTTAATCCTCAATTTTTATTAGCTTTATTACGAAAATAGTAACAGTAGACCTGTTATGGTATCGCGATAAATGAAAAAAATTATATTTTATTTTGACCCCACAGTTAAGAAAATATTAAACGAAACCGTTTCGGAGACTGGGGAGAAAAAGTTGGTTCTCTCGTCGCCGAAAAATTTTGTTTTTGCTGCCGAAATAGTGGCCAGGATCGTCGATATTGATAATGATGACCAGATCCCCACGCGGCTTGATCCCGGTTACAATTTTCATGTCATAAATGATTATTTTACCTTAAAAGCGGACACCGGGGTTTATTATGATGAAGCGGCCGGGGCGTACAAGGCTTCCGAGTACGGTTTTGTCGTCCTGGACGGCCAGAAAATAAGGCTGGTCTCTCCGCTTTCCATAAGCAAGGACAAGCTGAAGGCCTACTATTATATTTATCCCACTAAATTCGGAAGGGTCCCGGCATATTCCGACATCGAAGAGCTGATGCACCAGTATCGCATACTCTCCCGCCTTGACCAGAACAAGATCGTGGAGCAGATCCAGAGCATAGACGTTAAGCAGCCGAAATTCACCCGGATCATGATAGCTCAGGGGAAGGAGCCGGTCAACGGTCATGAAGAGTATTACCTGCCTCTGATAAATCTGCAGAAAAAGGCGGGGGAAATCAAGTCAGACGGAAGCATCGACTTCAAGGAAGTCGGGTTCATCGTTGAGGTTAAAAAGGGCCAGGATATCCTGCGAAGGATCCCGAAGGAAAAAGCCGTGGATGGCTACAATATATACGGGGACAAGGCGCCGGCTGAAATCCTGAAGGCGGATGGTTACAACAAGGGCGCCAACATGGAGCCCGGGAAGGGGGACGAAAATATATTCGTCTCATCAATAGACGGGTGCGTTGACATCGATGGCAAGACGATATCGGTGCTTCCCATCGTGTATATCCAGGGCGATATCAATTATGAGACCGGCAATATTGATTTTGACGGGTCCGTTCACATCATGGGCTCGGTGCTGCCGGGATTCAACGTGAAGGCCCGCGGAGACGTCATCATCGAGAAGAATGTCGATGACGCCCTGATAGACGCGCAGGGCGATATAATAGTCAAGATGGGAGTAGTCGGCAAGGAACACGCCAAGCTTGTCGCCAATGGCAAGGTCACGGCCAAGTACCTCCTCAATGCCAAGGTCGAGGCGGTCGGTGATGTCGTTGTCGAGGATTCTATTATAAATTGCGAGGTGTTCTCCAATTCAAGGATAAGCGTTGTGGCGCGGCAGGGTAAGATAATAGGCGGAAAAACGACAGCCCTCTACGAAATCATGGTCAACGTATCGGGTTCTCCCAATGAAACGGAAACCCAGCTGAGCGTCGGAAGAAACCTGTTCATCGAAAAAGAACTGGCCGACATACATAAGGAAATAGCGAAATGGCGCACGCAGGTGGACGAAACCATCAGGAAGCTCAAGGGAAGCTTCGGGGACGCGGTTTTCGAAAATCCCAAGGAATATATTACGAAGCTGCCGCCGGTAAAGCAGAAAAACTGCCTTATCATGCTGAAAGAATTGAGCAATAACAATAAAGAATTGAAGAAACTGGTCGAACAGAGCAAGGAAGTTCAGGACAAGCTCAAGATGGAACGTGAGCCATGCATCATCATTAAAAACAAGGCGTATCCGAATACCATCATAAGCATCAGGAAGAGCACCAGGCGTATCGACAGCCCAATCGACAACGTGAAATATTACGAGGATCCCGAAGACAAGATTATACGGTTCAGCCCCGCTTTATAGCCTCCCGGGTAAAACATTTACCCCTGCCGGCAGAATTTAATTTGACAAAAGCCTTTATTGAATTTTAATGACTTAAATTTTAATGGAGGTAATCCATGAATACCGAACCTTATCTGGCCATTATACCGAATGTTGGCCCCTGGGAACTCGCACTGATACTCCTGATCGTCCTGATTATATTCGGCGCCAACAAGCTCCCGAAAATTGCGAAAGACCTCGGAAGCGGTATACGGGAATTCAAAAAATCGATTTCCGGAGAAAGCGATAAAGATAAAAAAGAAGACGAACCGAAAGAAACCAAGAAAGATTAATTTTTCTCTTCCCGGACCGGGCAGGGGCGAAGCGCAATTCGGAATCTATTTCCGGCCTGGTCTCAGCGTAATAATGATTTGACAAAACGATTGATGTACTCGAATAATCAATCTCTCGTAAGCCATGGCGGATTTTATGACTCCGCCATTTGTTTTTTATGCAGACAGGCGGTACGCATGCCATGATTTTAGTCCTCAGTTCCTTTCATAACCGCCTTTCCCCGGGACCATCCATCTATTCATTTTTACAGGAGTACTCCGCAGCTTCCCTCGTGGAAATGGAAGACCGTGAATTTATGGACCGGGACCGTATCGGGGAACTCCTGCGTGAATACCGGCCGAAGGTTGTGCTCAACTGTCTGGAATATTCCGATATCGATTCAGCTGAATATGAACGGGAGTCCGCGTACGCGGTAAACGGCACGGCCCTGAAAAACCTTTCGTGCGGCTGTCTGGAGCGGGATATGCTGCTGGTTCACCTGAGCACGTCATATGTTTTTAACGGCTCATCCGGTATCCCGTACCGGGAAGAGGACCGGCCTGATCCGGCTACTGTTTACGGCGATTCCAAGCACCTGGGCGAACAGGTGATAGCTGAATCCGGGTGCCGCCATCTGATCATGCGGACTCCCGACCTTTTCGGCGAACGCATCGCTTTTTTCAGCCCCAGGCTTGTCTCGATGGAGGGCGATTCCATTGTAAATGTGATCAGGGACCAGGTAATCGCTCCCGCCTGTTCATCGGATCTGGCAAAAGCAATATCGGAACTGATAAGCCGGGGCTGCGAGGGCACCTATCATTTCTGCCAGGAAGGGCCCGTTATGACCGGTGATTTTTTCTCCAGGGCGACAGAGCTCTTTTCACGGTACGGGGTTACTGATAAAAAATATTCAATTAAACTGGTTGAAAAAGATGATTTTCTTGCGCCCGGCGATCGGCCCGGTTATAATGTCCTGGACAGCGGCAAGTTGACAGAGACCACGGGCCGTAGCGCCAGGAGTTGGGAATCGGCGCTGGAGGACTATATAGCGGCCGGCAGGAACGCAATCATACTGACCTAAAGGAGTTGGATCTATGAAACCGTACAAGGTGGATGAAATAGGCGAAGAGATTCTCGAGATACTGTATAAAGACGCGAAAGCGGATCCGGCAGATATCGCCAAGCAGGTGAAACTCCCTGAAGAGAACGTGAGAAAATATATCAAGAAATTTGAGACCGACAGGATTATCCTCGGGTACCATGCGGATATTAACTGGCAGAGGATACGGCTGCATGATGTAAAAGCGCTTATCGAGGTGAAGGTTATACCGGAGCGCAAGGTCGGTTTTGACTCGGTTGCCGAGGCCATCTACCGGTATCCCGAAGTGACGGCGGTATATCTCCTTTCGGGAGGGTACGATCTTCTCGTTCAGGTGGAAGGTGAAAGCCTGCGCGAGGTGGCTCTCTTTGTTTCGGAAAAACTCGCCACGACCCATGGCGTGCAATCCACGGTGTCCCACTTTTTACTGAAAAAGTACAAGGAAGACGGCGTTATACTGGTGGACCAATCGGAATCCAAGCGGCTCCCGGTAACGTAAGAAGAAAACGGGAAAAACGGATGAGGTTGTCTCGGAACATCCCGCCGGGTGGATTTTCTCACCCGGTAATTACTATACAGGTCACCCTACGTGGGATACAGGGGGCTTGCCGGACAGGCTCTTCCCGGAATCAGTAACAGGATTATGAATCATATCCGCTCCGTGTATAAACGGCTCCTCGCGTATCATGGCCCCCAGGGATGGTGGCCCATCGTTAATGCTACAACTCTCCGGGGCGAATACCATATCGGTGCCCCCCGTGATGGAATGGATTTTTTCGAGATATCGATCGGTGCCATACTGACACAGAATATAGCCTGGAAAAACGTTGATACTGCCCTTGCCGCGTTGAAGAAGAAGGGGATTCTGGACCCCTATTCTCTGGGACGGGTAGGCCTTTCCCGGCTGTCCGGTATAATAAGGCCAACCGGTTATTATAATCAGAAAGCGAAAAAGATAAAGAACTTCCTGGCGCTGTACAAACGCTATGGTTTTGATCACCGCGAACTCTCCCGCCTCGACCCGTCACGCCTGAGGAAAGAGCTTCTCGCCGTTAATGGAATAGGTCCGGAAACAGCGGATTCAATCCTGCTGTACGCTCTCAATTTTAAAATATTTGTCGTTGACGCGTATACCCGGAGAATATTCACCCGCTGCGGGGTTTTATCGGGTAACGAAAGTTACCATGAGATCCAGGACCTGTTTCACAGGCAATTTGCAGGGACGGTCCGGGAATACAATGAATATCATGCCCTCATCGTGGCCCACGGCAAGGATTGCTGTAAAAAGAAGCCCCTGTGCGATAACTGCTGTATATCGCGTCTGTGCGAGCAGAGAATCTGACCCTTCCATATGAAGTTTTACTATCTATTAAAGTTCTTGACGGTCGACCTGACATCGTATATTATTTATTGCCTGATTATTATGTTGAGGAGCCTATGGCCGGAAAAAGTTTGACCGACATGAAGGAATGGAAGGCCCTGGCGGGGCATTTCGAAGAGATCAAGGACGTGACCCTTAAATCGCTTTTTGATTCGGACGCGAAAAGGGCGGAGCTGTTTACCATTATTGAAAATGACATACTGTTTGATTATTCAAAAAACCGCATCACCGGCAAGACCATGCGCCTCCTCGTTGATCTTGCCGAAGCCTGCGGCCTGAAAGGAGAAATTGAACGCATGTTCCGGGGAGAAAAGGTAAATGCTACCGAGGACCGGGCGGTGCTCCATGTGGCACTGCGGAACCTGTCCGGCGGTCCCATCATCGTTGACGGCGCCGATGTCATGCCGGGAGTGATGGCGGTCCTTGACAAAATGAAGGGTTTTTCAGAACGCGTCCGCGACGGCAGGTGGAAGGGGTATACCGGGAAAGCGATCAGGAATATCATCAATATCGGGATCGGCGGTTCGGACCTGGGCCCCTGCATGGCGACTGAGGCCCTGAAGTATTATTCGCAGCGGGACCTGGAATCGTTTTTTGTGTCGAATGTTGACGATACACACATCATGGAGGCCCTCCGGGTCTGTGATCCGGAAGAAACGCTTTTCATCATCGCGTCGAAGACCTTCACCACGCAGGAGACCATGACCAACGCCGAAACGGCCAGGAAGTGGATCATAGGGAACTTATCGTCGGAAAAGGCCGTCCCGTGTCATTTCGTGGCGCTGTCGACCAACGCGGCTGAAGTGAAGCGGTTCGGCATAGACACGGAAAATATGTTTCAGTTCTGGGACTGGGTGGGCGGCAGGTTTTCGCTCGCGTCGGCGATCGGACTTTCCCTGATGATTTCCATCGGATATGATCAGTATGTTTCCCTCCTGGAAGGCTTCAATGCAATGGACAATCATTTCAGGAACACCCCCTTCGACAGGAATATCCCGGTCATCATGGCGCTGCTCGGCGTATGGTACGGCAATTTTTTCGGAGCCGAAACCCATGCCGTGCTTCCCTATGACCAGTACCTCCACCGGTTTCCCGCCTATCTCCAGCAGGCCGACATGGAATCAAACGGGAAAAGCGTTGACCGCGGGGGGCGGCGGGTCGCTTACAAAACCGGGCCGGTCATATGGGGAGAACCGGGGACTAACGGCCAGCACGCCTTCTTCCAGCTGATACACCAGGGGACCAGGCTTGTCCCGGCCGATTTCATCGGATTTGCCCGATCGTTGTACGGTACGGGCGATCATCACCGGAAGCTCATGGCCAATTTTTTCGCGCAGACAGAGGCGCTGGCATTCGGAAGGTCGGCGGATGAATTGCGGAAGGAGGGGATCCCGGAAACCCTGGTCCCGTTCCGCACCTTTGAAGGGAACCGGCCTACCACTACGATTATGGCCGAACGGCTGACGCCCTTCACGCTGGGGAGATTGATTGCCCTGTATGAGCATAAAATATTCGTCCAGGGTATCATATGGAATATCTATTCTTTCGACCAGTGGGGCGTCGAGCTTGGCAAGGCGCTGGCGAAGAATATAATGCCCGAACTGGCAATCGGATTCAAAGGCGAATTGAAGCATGACGGCTCCACGAACGGTCTCATACGCTATTACAGGAACAAGCAGTCCCATGAATAGTAACGCCTCCGACGATATAGAAGATCTTCATCATCTGACGGATGATGAACGGGAAAAGCTGAGGCAGTTCAACATTCTCAACGCTGAAGCGAACACGATACGCGAAAAAGACAAGGTGCTTATCAGGGGCCTTTTCAGGAATTTTTACAACAAGAATCTCAATGTCGGGATCGGGTTCCAGCGGGCGTACGGCTCGATCCTTTCGGGTGATTATTTTGATCTCATCCACCTGCCGGATGAAAATTACCTGTTCATCTTTGCGGATATGAGCGGCCATGGTCTCCCGGCCTATACCAATCTGGTACGGCTCAGGTCCGCCATAACCATGTCGATCAGGGACGCCAGAAAGATATATGAGAATTCCGGATCGGTGGACAGCGATTTCCTGGTCAAAAACGTCACCACCAAGTTCACCGATATCATGGAAGAATCCAATTCCCACGATTTCGCCTGTGTACTGTTCACATTCATTGATAACGATGGCGATAAGTTTCATTTGAAATTTTACAACCGGAGCATGCTGTTCCCGGTTATCGTGCGCAAATTTGAAAAAAACATCGTGGATGTTTACAACCTGAACCGCGAGGAAAAAGGCTGGTATCCCATGAAAGGGAACCTCCTCAGCAGCGATGTGCGCCTGATCCTCGAGGACAGGTATCTCGACTGCCCGTCCTGCAGGTTTACCCTCTACGAAGGAGATTCGATACTCTATTTCAGCGACGGCATCGTGGAGGCGTACAACAGGGAACTGCAGACCGATGAATTCGGCGAGGAGAGGATAATGCAGATCATGCGCGAGAACATCAACCTGATGCCGCAGCTGGTGGTGCACGAACTTTTCGCCAGCGTGTACCAGTTCATGGGACACCCGGACAATCAGAAGGATGACATGACGGCGGTCCTGATCGATTTTCCCCCGGTCCGGTATTAAAAAGTTGACACCCGGGGCTTCCATCATACCGTGTGGGGAAACCGCGGAGGTGTTGCCCTTATGCAGGATATCCTGAAAAAAATTGAAAAAATGACCCGCATGAATGATTACCTCACTCCCCGGATAATACGGGAGAAGGATGTCAAGCTCGGCCTGCGGAACCCTGACGGGACCGGCGTCGTGGTCGGCATAACCACCAA
>CAZZHU010000039.1:0-10163 GCA_964654045.1 uncultured Leptospirales bacterium | reverse complement strand
GAAAAGCGGCGAGAAAAACAGCTATGAGGTAAAAGCGATACCGGGCAAGCTGTTCTATTGCGGTTACGATGTCGAAAAAATCGTACGAGCCCTTGAGAAGAACAAACGGTACGGATTCGAGGAAGTGGCCTACCTGCTCCTGGCGGGAGAATTGCCGCAGCGGTCAGACCTCAAAAAATTCAGCTCGGAGCTCGGGAAACGGCGGACCCTTTCCCGCGTCGAGCGCCAGATCATCATGGGCGAGGTCCAGAACGACAACCAGATGTACGCCCTTCACAGCGTGCTGTCGCACCTGAGCAGGTGCGACGAGGAGGCCGATTCGACCGATATCGACAACGTGTGCCGGCAGAGCATCAACCTGATCGCCAAGTTCCCGACCATCGTCGCGACGAATTATAACGTGCTGCGCTACAGCAAGGGCTTTGACCTGAAGATATTTCGGCCCAAGCCGGAATACTCCGCGGCGCAGAATTTCCTCTACCTTCTCCATGGCGAGAAGCCGGAAGATGAGGATGCCCATATCTTCGACATAGCCCTTATCCTCCACGCCGAGCATGGCGGCGGGAATAATTCCACCTTCACCGTGCGATCGGTGTCGTCAAGCGGCGCCAACACCTACATGGCCATAGCGGCCGGGATAGCGTCACTGTCCGGCCACCTCCATGGCGGTGCGAACGAATCCGTCAAGCTCATGATGAAGGATATGAAGAAAGAGCTCAGGGACTGGGAAAGCGAGAAGGAAATCAAGTCGTATCTCAACAGGATACTTGACAAGAAGGCCGGCGACCGGTCCGGGAAGATATACGGTTTCGGCCATGCCGTGTATACCATATCCGACCCGCGGGCCATCATCCTCAAGGAATACGCGAGACAGATGGCTGAACAGAGGGACTACTGCGACGAGTTTCTCCTGTATGAAAACGTGGAAAGAATCGCTTCATCGATCCTGAACAGCAGGGGCAAAAAAATTGTCAGCGCCAATGTCGATTATTATTCGGGATTCGTGTATGAGATGCTGGGGATCCCCATGGAACTCTACACCCCGATATTCGCCATGGCCCGGGTCGTTGGGTGGTGCGCCCATCGCATAGAACAGATCATGCAGGGCAAGATACTGCGGCCCGCCTACATGCAGGTTTATACCGATGAGTATGAGTACAGGGAGCTGAACGACAGGGCATAGGTAACGGTCTGTCCGGCGCAGCGTAATCCGGCGCGCAGGGGGGACCCGCTATTTTTTCAGTATCCGCTGATAGTACTCATTCTTGTAAATCCTGGCCTTCAGGACGAACCTGCGGTATCGTTCGGCAACGTCGCGGTGGCGGCCCGCGATGTTGCTTTTTTCATCGGGATCCTCCCTGATGTTGTAGAGCTCCTCGATCCCGTCCCCGGTTCTCAGTATGTATTTCCACTGCTGGTCGGCGATTCCCACGTAGTCATTTTTCCACGAGGTATGGAGAAGGGCCATCTGTTCCCGGTGCGGGGACAGCACGGATACCCCTTCCTGTTCCGGCGACCGGGGGATGCCCAGGATGTCCAGTATGGTCGGCAGGATGTCAATGTGCCTGGTGACGCCGTCGAAATACCCGGGTGACGGGAAGAGCTTTTTATTGTAAATCAGGAACGGCACGTGCACGTTTTCGTTATAGATAAAGAGCGGGTGGTTGTAATTCATTTTATGCTGGTAGAAGGCTTCGCCGTGATCGGAAAATATGAAGAGCAGGGTGTCGTCCATCAGGTTTCTCCGTTCCAGTTCGTCAACGATCATGCCCAGGGAAGCGTCTGCGTAATGGAGCGAATTAAGGTAATTGAGCCAGTTGCGGTCCCGGTAGTCATGCCCTTCACCGCTGTCCCCGGTGATCTGGAACTCCCTGCCGGGGATTGCGTACGGATGATGGGGGTTCACCGGGAGCAGCACCAGGAAGCACGGGGTTTCCGGATCGCGGCCCAGAAAATCGGCGGCGGGCTTTACCATCGCCCGTTCATCGATGCCCCAGCCCACCTGCCTGTTGTAGGGCGGTATTTTCACCAGGTCATTGTATTCCAGGATCTCGTCGAATTTTCTATTTTTCAAAAACCGTTTCTGTCCCGCGTAACCGAGGCCGCCGGTATGAATGAGGCTGGTGCGGTACCCGCGTTCCTTGAGGATTTCCGACAGGGTGCGGAGCTTTATGTCAGGGTACTGTTGGATCACCATGTCCTTGGAGTTGAGGTCATATGCCGAGGTGAGCACGGACATCAGGGCGTTTGCCGACAGCGGGTAGTTTGCGTAGTGATTGCGGAAATTGAGGCTGTTTTTTCCCAGGCGGTGCCATGTGCCTATGACGGGGCGCCCGTTTATTTTTATGTTGTAATACCGGTACGGGGTTGATTCGAAAAAATAGAGTATGATATTATACTTTTTCCGGCGGGGGATCAGGTCCTGCCGGGAATATTCCCGGCCAGTGGCGAGGGAATCCGTATTGAGCCGGAACGTAAAAGGAGCAAGGCTTCCCTCCCGGGAAGTATCACCGCCGCCCTGTGCGGGTGCTTCGGTGAAAAGGTTGTATACCGGGTTCATGGAAAACTCGTGGAGCAGGGACAGGTACCGGGCCGCGTCATGTTTATACCGCGGCCCGTGGACGCGCGCCGGGACTTCGGCGCCGGTGACGAACGCCGTTGCCAGACAAGCGAGGAATACCGCCGGGATGAACCACCGCAGGGCCCTGAAAATGAACAGGTCAGAGTGGAATTCTATGATGTCAGGTAGGTCCGCCTTCCGCTCCCAGCGGTAAAGCGCAATGTTGATGAACAACAGCAGCGATGACAGCAGGATGAAGAGAACATAAAATTCGAGAGAGAATTCGGCAAGAGCCGAATCAAGTATGTTGCCGAGCCCGGAAAAATGTTCCCTGCCGGCGAAGTTCGTCTGGAATGAGGTTTCATAGACCCTGAAGAATTCCATGCTGAAAAGCAGGAAAAACAGGAACAGCACCGAATATGCGGAGAGGACGATATAACGTATCCTCATGAAGCCGGCCGTGGCCAGAAGAATGCACATGAGCAGGGCAATGGAAAAACAGAGGGCGGCGCAGTCATAGTGCATGGATAGGGAGATATATTCGAAGAATCCCTTGAGCTTGACTTCCGGATAGAGAGACTGTATGTACCGGTATATCCTGAGTCGGTAAAACCCGTATAGCGCCATGGCAATCAGGCCATGGGCGAGGAGGAGGTGCGAAATCGCGTTAAATCGGCTTTGTGTTCTTAACCAGATTGCGTTCATTATCCATCATCTGTGTGAAAGGTTCAATCGTCATGGCCTGAACCGCTTGTTCAGGCGGCCGCGCAGCACATGAATGTACAAAGAAAATAGATAGGGTGCCGGGTCAAGCATTTTGCGGCGGACGCCGCGGCCGGGGCATGTTCATTTGAAGGCGTATATCACCATGGAACTGGTGGCGGCGAATTCATGGAAATGGATTTTGCTGACTAAATGATACGCTGCAATTCTCAGCCATCGGCGGTAATCCAGAACGGATTTGAAGGCATAGCGTGATTTTTTAAGCTTTGGCAGCAGTCCGAATTCTACAGGGTAAAAGACCTTTATTCCGCTGAAGCCGGTCCGGATTAGGGCGCCGGCAAGGTTCTTTCTGCTGAAATAGGAGAGATGGCCGGGCATGAAATAGGCATAGTCCTTACCCTTCAGCAGCGCCTGGAGGCCGTCCATGTTGGCTGTCTGTATCATGAGGACGCCCCCGGCCCGCAGCAGGCGGTAACATTCCTCCAGGGCGGACAGGGGGGCGGGGAGGTGCTCGATCAGTTCGATCATGGTTATGGCTGAAAAATAGTTATGCTCAAACGGGTGGTCGTCCAGGGTGCCGATATGGATCGAGCCGCCGGCAACCGATCGGGAAAAACCGCCCGCGTAGGAAGATATTTCTATTCCATGAGGGATATAATACCGCGAAGCGGTTTTTAAAAATCCGCCGAAAGAAGACCCGACATCAAGGATGTTCCCGCCGGGAACATAACGATGGAGGACTTCAACCCGTTTATCCCAGACATAGTTCGAGAATTTCTCCGCCTCGCGTTCGTCGTAATAGGAGTAGTCCGCCTTGCCGGTATAATACTCCTCGCGGTATAGATCACGTATCGCGTCCCCGTCAAGGCGCGGGTTCATGAACATGAAACGGCATGAAGCGCAGCGGTCAACCGTGAAGGCCGGGTCATAGCGGTCTATCAGGTAGCGGGACCCTATACGGCCGCTTCCGCAGAGCGGGCAGTTGGTCAGAGGTATGTCAAACATGTATAGTGCTCATCGAGGTCATACCGGGGGGCCGTGAAGCGTTCCCGCCTTACTTGCGCGCCTCTATGACCCAGTGTGAAATCAGTGACTTGGTGTCACCCATGATCGTCCGCTCCATGAGGCCGTAGGAAAAGTCGCTGAAAATCGAAAATGACACTTTCAATTCATCCTCGCTGTAGAACGAGGCGATCGATCCGCTGATATCATCCAGGTCGGTGATCCAGGTGTCGTTGCCGAGGTGCTTGCCCCGCTTCAGATAGGTGTCGCGTCCGGACCGGAGTGTTGCGAAGAGATAGCCGCCACTTTTCAGCACTCTCCGTATCTCCCCGATCATCGCGTCCAGGTCATTCTTGTTGCTGTAATGGAGTGATCCCCAGGCGATTATAATGTCCGCGGATTCCCCTTTCAGGGGAAGATGCAGATTGTCACCCTGCAGCATCGGCCCGGGACACTGCCTCCTGGAAATCAGAAGGGCATTATGGCTGGCATCAAGGCCGATGATCCTCTGCAGACCCAGATCGGCAAGGAGTGTAAGGTGCCTGCCGCTTCCGCAGCCGAGATCGACGGCGGTGAGTTCAGAGGGGGAATGGAGGAGACTGTTTTTCCTCAGCAGGCGGACCAGGTTTTCATCCGGATACAGGAGCTCCGATTTTACGTCGGTATAATGACTCTCCCATGATGCCGCTTTCATCGGTTATTTGATCCGGATGTTAAAGTTGGACGCCGCCGTTTCCGAAAGGGCAAGCGCTTCCTCCCTGGTGGCGGCGGACACTACAACAACGCCGACACGGTCATGGTTGGTGACCGGGTCGCTGATAGGCGAGCCTATCTCCTTGAAGATGCGTGAAAAGATGGTTCCCGCCACTTTCCGGGGCCCTTCAGGATTGCATGACGCCAGGATCCCCTTCTGGCCGGTGATGTACCTGACGACAACGGCGTTTCTTTTTTTGGGGGCCTGGGGCGGTCTGAATCCGTTGTTCGTCATTGACTTGATGGCCTCGCCGATTATGTTGTAATTGACGCTGGCCGGGACCAGGACGTCGGGAATGAATTCGCCGCCGAATTCCGGGACAGCCTCGATGAGAAACGGCTCGTCATCGGCGTTGATGACCAGCTCCATGATAAGGGGAGACCGGGATATATTAAAAGCCTCCGCTACCTGCTGGCCGATGGCTTCTATTTTTTTTGACAGGTGCTGATATTTTGACGGAGTGACATGCATCATGTCGATGAAGTAGGGCGGGTATGATGTTTTCTTGTCGGTCATCTCGACCAGGTAATACCTGCCGTCATGGATGATCCCCGCCACGATAATTTCGCCGCCCTCTATGAATTTTTCCAGCAGGTAGTCATCGTCGCTTGGGTAGCGGGCCGCGCAGATATTTTTCAATTCTGCGGAATCCGATGCCATGCGGACATTGGTTTTCGCGTGGCCGATATTCGGCTTAATGATTACCGGGAATCCGCCGGACGGCATCCTGTCGTGCCTGGTCCGGGAATTCTGCTGAACGACGGATGGCGTCAGTATGTTATTCTCGATAAAGATAGATTTCATCTTTCTCTTATCAATAAAACTGTCGCTTCCGGAAAAAGGGATAAAGGGTATATTGAATTTTTCCGTGAGGTAACTGGTCGTAACAATTGCCGGGCCGTACGATTTGGTCATCACGCCATGGATATCGCCGTCGACCAGGAGTTCGATCAGTTTTTCGTAAATGATGTCATAATTTTCCACGGATTCCTGGATCTTCAGGTCGCACTGGTAGAACCCGGCTGCTGAAACGCTTGCATCGACACCGATGACATGGAAACCCTGTTTCTTTGCCTCGCTGATCAGGGGGATCTGGTTTAACCCGGAACCGATGGAGACAAAATATTTCAGTTGTTGCGTTTTCTTTCTGCTGAATAGCATGGTTTATTCTTGAATGGTTTAATGATACCGTCAACAAGTTTATCTGCCGGGCTGGCAATATTGCGAGCCTGCATGCAAGATGAACCACCCGGCCAGGCGAACATTTTCCTCTCTTTATGTAGTCTTTTATCCGGATACCATCATTATTATCGGCCGGTATGATCCGGGTTTGGTGTTATACGAACTTATATACCGATATGATTAATGATTATGCAGCCTTTCATGTAAGATATCCGGAATATGTAACTTCATGGGTCTGCCCGGTTTCAATAATGAATATATGTGCCTTATGCGAGCATGTGACGCAAGTTTAGCATCAATTCTAAAATTTTTGTTTTATGATTTGAATAGTATTGTAATTTTTAAACAAATTCTAAAATATGGCAAATTTTATCATGTTATTGGTATTGTAAAAAAAAATATACACAATTTAGCATTTGGTAAATAATGGCTTGCATCAATTTTTGAATATTACTATAATGCAGAAAGATTAATATTTAATGAATTGGTAAAAATTACATATAGATCAGCGGTATTACATAAAAATTTAGTATATTATCTACAGATGGAAGAAGAACGTAATATGTTCTGCGAACGATGTAAAAATAGTGAGGCGACCATACACCTTACCGAGATCATTAAGGACGTGAAATCCGAACTGCATCTCTGTGAAAATTGCGCCCGGGAGATAGGATTGAATTCAAAGCTGTCAAATTTCTCCCTGTCCATACCGGAAATGCTGTCGTTCCTCGATATCGATGAGGTCGATGAGTATGTCAGCGGCAGCGTATGCAAGTCGTGCGGATTGTCTTTCGTGGATTACAGCAGGGAAAGCAAGCTCGGCTGCCCCGATTGTTACCGGTACCTGGGAGAGTCGCTGAAGTCGGTCATTGCCGGATATCATGGCGCCACCAGGCACACGGGCAAGCATCCGAATAATCCGGCGGGCATCAGCAATGTAACCTACGAAAAGCCGGTGGCGGTAATTAATCCGGAGAAATCGATCGAAGAATTGAAGGACCAGCTGAACAGCGCGGTGATTGATGAGCGCTACGAGGAAGCGGCGCTGTTGCGCGATAAAATACGTCAACTGGAGTCATGCTAACCGTGCGAGGAAAAATCATTGTTTGAGGAAGTAGTAAAACAGTCGGGATTCTGGACATCAACCGGCCCTTTCAGCCATATTGTTCTTTCCAGCAGACTGAGGCTGGCCCGGAACATGCAGTCAGTGCCGTTTCCCGGCAGGATGACCGGCGACGACTCATATCCAATACGGTGCGCGATTGAGCGTTTTGCCGCTGATTCGAGATTCCGGGGTAATGTGAGCATAATAGACCTCAAGGAGATCGACGTCAATGAGAAGCGTTTTTTGCGTGAGAGGAATATAATCACCTATGAGATGGAGGTCGCGGAATACAGCCTGGTAGCGATGAATCATGGCGATGATTTCAACATACTCGTGAACGAGGAGGACCATTTCCGGATACAGGTTATCCGGCCGGGCCTGCAGCTCATGGATGCCTATAAAACGGCTGACCTGGTTGACTCGGAGCTGAACCGCTTCGTGCCCTATGCTTTTTCCGAGGAACTGGGATTCCTGACCGCCTGCACGTCGAACCTCGGCACCGGCCTGCGTGTCTCGGTCATGCTTCATCTTCCGGTTATAACCATGAAGAACAGTCTTGCCGAGCTAATCCCCGAGGACAAGAAGAACAAAATAGAGATCAAGGGCACCATCGGCAAGTCGAGCAAAACACTCGGCGGGTTGTACCAGATATCCAACAGGGTCTCCCTCGGACCGTCTGAAGTGGACATCATCGAGTCCGTGGATGAGGTCGTCGGCAGGATCCTCGAAAAAGAGGACAACCGGCGGGATGAATATTTTTCAGAATCGCGCATAGAGCTTGAGGATATAGTCTGGCGCTCCTACGGCATGCTCCGCTATTCGCGGCGGGTCAGCTACATCGAGGCCATGGACCATCTTTCAAACATCCGTCTTGGAATCGTGCTGGCGATAATAAAAAACCTTGATGTTAAAGCGGTGAATGACCTCATGGTCAATATCCAGTGGGCCCATCTTCAGCGGCATTACGGCCTTCTTTTCAAGAGCACCGGCGAATGCGACGAGTACCGGGCGGATTATATCCGGAAAAATTTACATTCTTTCGAGGTCAAGTAATGTTCGAGTTTACCAAGCGTTCCAAAAAAGTGCTGGAGATCATGGCCCAGAGCGAGGGGAAGCGGCTTAATTCGGACATGCTCGACCCGGACCATATCATGATTTCCCTTCTGAAGGACGAGGAGTCGGTGGCCGCCCGCATCATGAAGAACCTCGGGATCAATTTTGAGAAGTTCATCCAGGACATCGAGCAGTCGGTCCGGAGGGACCGGGCGACCATCATTCTCGGAAAAGTCCCCCTCAGCGCGAAATACAAGCGCATCATCGAGATGTCGAAGGAAGAAGCGCGGAAGCTCAGGAACTCCTACATCGGCACCGAGCACCTGCTGCTGGCCATTTTCAGGGAAGGGACCTGCTCCGGCCTGGATACCCTGATCCGCGCCGGTATCGATTACAATATAATCAGGAACGAGATCCTGCGCGTTCTCGGCGTGAAGGTAAATAACGATAAGCAGGCAAAGATCAAGGCGATAAAGCCTCCGGCACTGGAGGAGTTCGCCCGGGACCTGACCAAGATGGCCTCGGAGGGGATGCTGGACCCGGTCATCGGCAGGGACGAAGAGATCAACCGCGTCATCCGCATCCTGTCGCGGAAACGGAAAAACAACCCCATCCTGATCGGCGAGGCCGGCGTGGGTAAAACCGCTATCGTGGAAGGCCTGGCGCAGCGCATCGTCCGCAAGGAGATACCCGAGCCCCTTTACGACAAGCGGGTGCTGTCCCTTGACATGGCCGCCATCGTGGCCGGGACCAAGTACCGCGGCGAATTCGAGGAACGCCTCAAACGCGTGGTTAAGGAGATAATTGACGACGGGAACATCATCATATTCATAGACGAGGTCCATACCCTGATCGGCGCCGGCGCCGCGGAAGGCGCCATTGACGCCGCCAATATCCTGAAGCCGGCCCTGGCCCGGGGCGAGCTGCAGTGCATCGGCGCCACCACCATAAACGAGTACAAGATGTATGTTGAAAAGGACACCGCCCTGGTGCGCCGCTTCCAGTCGATCCTGGTTGAGGAACCGGACGTGGATGAGACCATCAAGATACTGAAAGGCCTCAAGGAACGCTTCGAGAATCACCACAAGGTTAAATTCATCCAGGAGTCGCTGGTCAAGGCCGCGGTGCTGGCTGACCGCTACATAAACGACCGGTGCCTCCCCGACAAGGCGATTGACATTATCGATGAGGCGGGGGCCATGGCGAGGCTCGAGAATTTCGATATGCCGGAGGATATCATCGCCCTGGAGGCGGAAATCGACGGTCTCATAACCAGGAAGAACGAGCTGGTGCTGTCGCAGGAGTATGAGCAGGCGGCCGCGATACGCGACCTGATCCACGACAAGCGGGAAATACTCGCCACGAAAATGGAGAACTGGCACGACAAGAAGAACGAGTACGAGATAATGGTCACGCCTGACCAGATAGCGGTGATCGTTTCCGAGAGCACGGGGATACCGGTCAAGAGCATCGAGGAATCGGAATCGGACAAGCTGATGCGCATGGAGGATGAGATCCATAAACGGATCATCGGGCAGGATGCCGCCATCCGCGCGGTCAGCCGCGCCATCCGGCGTTCGCGGACCGGGCTCGGGAGCGCCAGCCGGCCCATGGGAGCCTTTATTTTCCTCGGACCCACGGGCGTGGGGAAAACCGAGCTGGCAAAGGCCCTTGCGGAGTTTCTCTTTGACGATGAACGCAACCTTATCAGGGTGGATATGTCGGAGTACATGGAGAAGCATTCGGTCTCCCGCCTGATCGGGGCGCCGCCCGGATACGTGGGC
>CAZZHU010000038.1:25565-28917 GCA_964654045.1 uncultured Leptospirales bacterium | reverse complement strand
ATCTACACGCCCAATTCCGTGGGCCGCATCATTTCCGTACGGCGTGATCACAAACTCCCCTTGTTCGACAGCGTGGAGGAGGCGGTGCGGGCGCTGGTCGTATCGCACGAGCAATACAGATATTTACTCAAAAAGGAGAATCCCTATGGAGCAGATCATAAAGAAAGCGCTTGAGCGGGGCCAGAAGACCCTGTCGGAATACGATTCGAAGCAGGTCATCCAGTCCGTCGGCATAGCGGTCACCCGGGAAAAACTGGCGCATTCGAAGGATGAAGCGGTGAAATTTGCCGAAGAGATCGGTTATCCCGTCGTGCTGAAGGGCTGCTCCGACAAGGCTGCCCATAAAACCGAGATGGGCCTGGTGAAGCTAAAGCTCACGAACGCCGATGAGGCCGGGAAAGCCTACGACGAGATCACCGGGAAAGGGATCGAGCTTGACGGCGTGCTGGTCCAGGAAATGATAAAGGGGGACCGCGAATTCGTCATCGGCCTGAGCCGGGACCTGCAGTTCGGGCCCTGCGTCATGTTCGGTATCGGCGGCATCTTCACCGAGGTCATCAAGGACGTGAGCTTCCGGGTGGCCCCCCTCACCGAGATGGACGCCGAGGAAATGATAGACGAGATACGGATGAAAAAGCTCCTGGACGAATTCCGCGGCAGCCCCGCCGTTGATAAAAAACAGCTTGTCAGGGCCCTGGTGGGCATAGGCGATCTCGGGTACAGGAACAGCGAGATCGCCGAAATCGACATCAACCCGCTTATTATCTCCGGAAGCAGGCCGGTGGTTGTCGACGCGCTGGTGGTGCTGGCTAATCCCAATTAATCGCCTTCTGTTAGCCCCGGGTTTAAACCCGGGGCTAACAGAAGGCTGTCTCAAAAGCCTGTCGAATAATTACTATAATGGTGAGCTGATTGAGAACCCAAAGGCTGTCACTGGCCATTTTCTCCATACTATCTGTAATCATCCTTGCCGGCTGTTCAAAGCTGGCCCCGGAAAAGGATCCCTATACACTTACCATCCACATGGGCGCTGAACCGGGGACACTGAACCCGATCACCGCTACCGACAGTTATGCCCATGCCATCAATCTTAAAATATATGAATACCTGGTAGACCGGGACTATGATACCCTGGATGTAAAACCGATGCTTGCGGAGCGGTGGGAAATATCGCCGGACAAGATGAAATACCGTTTCTACCTGAGAAAAGATGTCACCTGGAGCGATGGGGCTGAATTCACCGCTGATGACGTGGTCTATTCATATAACAGGATCATGGACCCGAAAGTATCCAGCGCCCAGCTCAAGGTCTATTATATCGATATAAAAAGCTGTAAAAAAATAAATAAGCACGCGGTGGAGTTCACCTATTCGAGGCCTTATTACCTGGCGCTGATTTTCTGCGGCGGCATGCCCATCGTGCCGAAGCATATATTCAACAACGGCACTGATTTCAATACCCACAGGAACAACCGGTTCCCGGTGGGAACGGGGCCCTACAGGTTCGAGCGGTGGGATACCGGCAAAAACATCATCCTTATACGCAACGAGCGGTACCGCGGCGCGAAGCCGGAAATCCGCAGGGTGGTGTACAAGATCATCGGTGAAGGAAGCATCGCGCTCCAGATGCTTAAAAAGGGCGAGATCGACCTCATGGGTGTCCGCGACATCGAATGGGTGCGCCAGACAAATTCGAAGAAGTTCACGGACAATTTCTACAAACTGAAATACTACCTGCCCTCGTTCAGTTACATCGGCTGGAATTCCCGGAGGCCTTTTTTCAGGGACCGCCGGGTGCGCCTGGCAATGACGCATCTCGTAAACCGGAAAGAGATACTGGACAAACTCCTCTTCGGCCTGGGCGAGATCGTCACCGGGCCCTTTTACATTTTCGGGAAATGCAACAACGAGAGCCTGAAACCGTGGCCGTATGATCCGGAGCGGGCGAGACAGCTTTTAAAAGAGGCCGGATGGGTCGACCGGGACGGCGACGGCATTCTTGACAGGGACGGGAAAAAGTTTTCATTTACATTCACGATATCGTCGGGCAGCAAATTCGCGGAGCGCCTGGTGAGCATCTTGAAGGAGGACCTGGCAAAGGCCGGCATCGAAATGGACATCAACCGGTATGAATGGGCTGTCTACCTTGACAAGATACAGAGCAAGAATTTCGATGCTACCGCGCTGGGATGGAACGACCCCGATTTCCAGGATGATCCGTACCAGATCTGGCATTCATCACAGATCAACGGCGGGTCAAACTATATCGGGTTCAGCAACAGGGAAGCGGACCGGATTATAGAAACGGCGCGCACGGAGTTTGATGAAAACAGGCGCATTAAAATGTATCACCGGTTTCATGAAATCCTCCACAATGAACAGCCCTATACCTTTATGTACACCAGTCCCGCCCTGGCGGTCGTGAGCAGGCGTTTCACCAATGTTAAGGTCCACACGAGGGGCATGAATTATCTTGAATGGAAGGTGAGGAAACCGCAATGAAGAAATACCTGCTCAAAAGGATCCTCCTCATTGTTCCCACCCTCCTGGGAATAACCTTTATAACGTACATGATGATACGCCTGGCCCCGGGCGACTACACGAAGCTTAAAATGGGGATGGAGGGTGCGCTCAAGTCCGGGTCCATTTCAAGAGAGATCCTCGAGCAGGAAAAAAAGCTCTACGGCCTTGACAAGCCGATCATAGTCGGGTATATCGACTGGCTCGCGAAATCGGTCCGGCTCGACTTCGGCACGTCCCGCAAGGACGGGAGGCCGGTATCGAAGCGTATAGCCGATGCCCTTCCGATAACCCTGACGCTGAACATCATTTCGATGATCATCATATACATCATTTCAATTCCGATGGGGGTCCTCTCCGCGGTTAAAAAGGACAGCGCCTTCGACCGGGGGTCAAGCCTGGTCCTGTTTGTACTCTACTCCCTGCCGGCATTCTGGGTGGGGCTTCTCCTGCTCCTCTACCTGGGGAGCGGCGAGTATCTCAACCTGTTCCCCCTCGGGGGGTTCCGCTCCGACTGGGCTTCGAAAGCCGGCTTCTTCACCAGGATCCTTGACGTGGGATGGCACCTGGTGCTGCCGGTGGTGACCCTTACCTACGGCGGGTTTGCCTTCCTGGCGCGGTATACCAGGGCGAACATGCTGGAGGTCATCAACCAGCAGTACATCATGACAGCCCGCGCCAAGGGACTGTCGGAACGCAGGGTCATTTTCGTCCACGCCTTCAGGAACTCCCTCATTCCGCTCATAACGCTGATGGCGACACTCCTTCCGGGCCTCCTGGGGGGAAGCGTCATCGTGGAATCAATCTTCTCGGTGCCCGGCATGGGGATGCT
>CAZZHU010000038.1:0-25555 GCA_964654045.1 uncultured Leptospirales bacterium | reverse complement strand
CCGGCCCCACTACACCGCCCACCGCACCCGCAACGCGCTGCTCACCCTGGCGGGGATCCTGATCGCGGACCTCGCCTACGCGCTGGTTGACCCGAGGATCAGGCTGGAGGCCAGGATATGAGACGCGGATACTGGGCACGGGTATGGAGGGAATTCAGGAAGAACCGCCTCGCGTTCGGCGGGCTGGTTTTCGTCATCATCCTGTTCCTCATAGCCATATTCGCGCCGCTCCTGGCGAACAGCAGGCCCTATGTATACGCGGAGAAGGGGCGCGTCTATTTCCCTCTCTTCATCAATTACCCGGAACTTAAAGATGCCGACCTGCGCGCGGATAAGCATACGGGATTCAAGATATTTCCGCCGATTGCCTATTCGTATTCCGAGTACGACCTGAACAGTATCGTCATTCCGCCCGGAGCGAAGCATGTCATGGGGACCGACGAGCAGGGAAGGGACCTGCTGGCCCGGATGATACACGGGAGCAGGGTGTCGATCTTCATCGGCTTTATCGCCGTTGCCATCTACGTGACCATCGGCATCATCATCGGGTCCATCGCCGGGTATTACGGCGGCTGGATTGACATCGTCATATCGCGGTTGATCGAGATCATTATGTGCTTCCCCACGTTTTTCCTGATACTCACGATCCTGGCCCTCATGGGCCCCAACCTGGTGAATGTCATGGTGGTCATCGGCATTACCAGCTGGCCGGGAATCGCGCGGATCGTCCGGGGGGAGTTCATGAAACTGCGCGAGGCCGATTTCGTGATCGCTTCCCGGGCCGTGGGGGCGCGTGACGCCTGGATTATCGTGCGCCACATTCTTCCCAACTCCCTGGCCCCGGTCCTGGTGTCGGCCACCTTCGGGATCGCCTCCACGATATTGATCGAGTCCTCCCTGAGCTTTCTCGGCTTCGGCGTGCAGCCTCCCACTCCCAGCTGGGGCGACATACTCTCGCAGTCGCGTGACTTCATGGATTTTGCCTGGTGGCTAACGCTGATCCCCGGGTTCGCCATATTCCTGACCATAACGGCCTATAACCTGGTGGGCGAGGGCCTGCAGGATGCTATCGATCCCAAGGCTATCAGCAAATAAATGAAACATTATTCGGTCGGCATGCATCATAATATGGTAATCATTTAAAGCCCCCCAACCCCCCGAAGGGGGGCTTACTAAGTTAAAGATACCGGTTCAAGATCAATGAAAAATTTCTCTAAGTCCATCATATTCATGTTTTTTGCCGCTTTACTTGTCACATCCTGCAGTCTTTTTCCCCGGACCGCGACCATTTCCGACGTCATGCCCCGGGAGACCGATGTGCCCGGCTGGGTTGTCGAGAGGAACTACCGTACCGGCAGCGCCAGGAAGATCGGGCATTTCAGCCCCCTCTACGGGGAGTATGACCCGGCCGAACTGGCCATTACGGAATACGCCCATCTCTCCGATAAGAGCAGGACCGTGAGGGTCGAGATGATCCGCATGGGGTCGTCGCTGGATTCCTTCGGGTTTTACAGCAGGGAGCGGGGGCTGGACGGGGCATGCCGTTTTATCGACGACAATACCTATACCTCGGAGCGGGGACTTTTTTCCAGGATCGGGAGGTACTATGTTAAAATATCCTATGAAAACCTGGGAGACCAGGAGGGAGGCACCATCGAGCAGTTCCACGGGGTGGTGAAGGAGAACCTCCGGAAAATTGCGGGGGATGATACGCTCCCGGACCGCCTGTTTATCTTCGCGAACAGGCGTTCCACGAGGGAGATGATGTATTACAAGCGGGACGTGGACGCCATCCCCGGCCTAAAAGACGCGGTTGTCGTCCGCCGGGCCTTTGCCGGGAAAAAATACGACCTGGTATACGCCGTCCTGCCGACCTCCTTTGACGCCGAGCAGGAATACCATGGCATCCTGAAGGCCGGGGGCAACGGTTACGTCCTGAGTAAAATAGGAAAGCTGCAGCCGGCCATAAGGATCATCAGCGATACGGAATACCTGTTTATCTGCCAGTATAAACAATGGATTTTTGGCGTGCTGAATGCCGATACTATGAAAGAGGGTAATCTCATTCTCGGATACCTCCTGACGGAGATTAAAAACAGGGTTGCAAAGAAGACGTCAGCCGGGGACGGGTCATGACAGTCTCCGGCGGCCGCGGTGACGCGTCACCAGGGGTTGATTATTGTATTACATCATCGGCGATATTCACGGTTATTTCAAACGGCTGGTCACTCTCGTTGACCAGGTAACGGTCCGGATACAGTCCGCTGATACGATAGTGTTCCTGGGTGACTATATCGACCGGGGCACCCAGTCATACGAGGTGGTGGATTTTCTCATAGAGCTTTCACGGACCTCGACCCTCTCAACGGTCTTCCTGAAAGGGAACCATGAAGACATGTTCATGAATTATCTCCGGGGCGGGGATGACACCGGCGCGTATATCATCAATGGCGGGGACGCGACGATCAGGAGCTATATAGCGAACCGGGGCGTCTTTGAACTGCCGGAGCATCACCGGGTTTTTTTCGGAAGCCTCAGGCTCTATTACGAGGGGAAGGATTTCATTGCGGTCCACGCGGGGCTGAACCCCGGGACGGCCGGCCTCGAAGCGCAGGATGAATATGACCTGCTCTGGATCCGGGAAAAGTTTTTCCTGGCGGATAAACGGTGGGATAAAACGGTAATTTTCGGCCATACGCCGGTCAGCCATCTGTCCGGGGGGGCGCCGGTATATGATGATCCCGGGCGGAATATTATCGGCATAGATTCCGGGGTGATATTCGGCAACCAGCTGACCTGCCTGGTATGGCCGACACGGGAGATTATCAGGGGATAGGTTAGTTGATAGTATTAATTGGTCAATGCGGGGAACGTAGTGACGAAGCAATCCGGCAATTCCTGCACAGAAATATCTGTCAGGCATATCAGTCCCGGTTGAGGTTTCAATTATAAGATCGCCACGCTCCGCTCGCGATGACGAAATGATAAAACGATAAAATAAGGAAACACAATGGCCTCACGAAAACCGGAATATCTGCTGCTGTCGCTTTCGATGGCGGCCCTTTGCGTTCTGTGCGATCTCTTCGCATCCACGGAGTTTGATATCATGGGCAGGATAGAATCGGTACACAAGGAAAACAATATCGTGATCCTGTTCACCGAACGCCCGGCTGAAACCACCTATTACATGATCCAGGAAAAAACGGTGTATGGCTCCATTGAAATCGAGTCAACAGTGTATAACAGGAACGGACGGTATAAATACCGTACCACCGCCCGGTACAGCCTGTCGAACAGGCAGTACGCACGGCAGATACGGGCAGGGGTCGATATCGCCCTCGTGGCGTCCAGGGACCGTTCCGGGCGGGAATATACGGACGAGGCCCTGGTCCTGGAACGGGGATACCGCCGCGTCATCGTATCCGACAGGGACGGGAGGCGGATGGTCCTGGCCCCGGAAGGTAAATTCGTTTTCGGCTCGAACAGCGGTGACCGGGACGAGTCACCGGAGCAGGTGCTGTATCTTGACAATTATTATATCGATATGCATGAAGTCTCCAATGACGATTTCCTGAAATACGTCGTGGCAAGGAACGTCAGGCCGCCCCTTTCCTGGGAAGGCGGCACCTACCGGGAGGGGGAGGGGAACCTGCCGGTCATGGTCACCTATTACGAGGCCGAGGCCTATGCCCGCTGGGCTGGCAAGCGGCTTCCCACGGAAGGAGAATGGGAAAAAGCCGCCCGCGGAACCGGGCGCGCCGGCGGCAGTGATTCGAAGAACAATATCTATCCCTGGGGAAGGGATTTCGGTCCTGAAAAGGCCAATTGCGCCGAGTTCTGGGCGGATGATAAAACCGGCGCCCACCTTAAAATACGCCACGGCATAGCCTCCCGGGGCCTGATGCCCGTGGCCGCCTTTGAGCCGGACGGGGCCTCTCCCTATGGGGCGCTGAATATGGCCGGCAACGCCAGGGAATGGACCTCGAGCTGGTATATGCAATATAAGGGGAACAGCTCGATGAAGGGAAAGGAGTACAGGCGATACGGGAAGCAGTACAAGGTAGTCCGGGGCGGCTCCTGGTACAGCCCGCGGTACCGGGTGCGGACAACAAGCCGGGAGGTCGGCGGATTGCCGAACCTGCATGCGGATAACCTCGCCGGTTTTCGCTGCGTCAAGAATGTGGATGTCAATGACCTTGAGAAAGAATAACCCCGGGAATTGCCGTTTATTTCGCTTGATTTTATGGTTATTATACTGATTATATCTTACAATTATGCCGGATTTTTTCCGATAGATATTCTAAAGGGGATGTCATGAAGTTTTTTCAATTTCTGGCCAGAAATATCAACTATACCTTCGCCCTTTCCGCGATTACCGTTGCGACCAGCTGGGTACTGGGCGTTTTCGCTTTTTTCCTGGGCACGTCATTTATCATGATTTCCTATGAAAAGCTGTCCCTTTTTTACCTCAGGTGGCTCCCCGTGGCCGTGGCTATTCCCACGCTGATGCACTGGGTTGCCTTCGGCCTGCTGGCGCCGCTAAAGATCCCGGCCTTTATGAAGCCCCTCCGGACTGTCAATGCAGCCTATAAAAACAATCTTGATATTCCCGATGATGACCTGACGGAAGTGTATACCAATTATTCAGATCTGCCCATGTACAATCTTCTCCACTCGACCCTTCTCACCGTCGTTGCGGGGATCATAATCCTGGCCCTTGGCTATTATGAATACCGGTTTAGCGGCATGTACACAACCCCGGAATTCATGGCCATAATAAAGGCATCCATTCTCACGGTAATAGTAATTATAATACTGTACGGGATGTCCACCTACCTGTTCACCGAAGCGCTGACAAACCCGGAGCGAACCGCGATCTACAACAAGATCGTGAGTACCGGCGCCAGCGTAAAGCCGCGGGCCCTCATCGGCATCAGGCTCAAGTTCCTGTTCTTCGTCTGGCTCATGGTCATTACCCTTCTGACCTTTGCCGCCCTGATGGAAAAGGTGCGGTTTTTCGAAGAGTTCAATATAGTAATCATATTCGTGTATTTTGCCATTTCAGTTCTGGCCAGCTTCCTGCTGATGCAGATCACCACCCGGTCCATCATGCGGATTCTGAACGACCTGATCCGCCTTACCCGGACCATAGCCTCGGGAGGGACAGCGGGCTACGAGGTCCTTTCGCTGGAACGGGAGTTCACGGCCATCGAGTACGCCCTCATGGAAACGGCCCGGGAGATCGATGATTTCCGGCGGGACGTCGAGGGCAAGGTCGCCAGGCGTACCGAGGAACTCGAGGACGCCCTGACGAGCCTGCGGAGCAGGGACGAGCAGATCCAGAAGCAGCTGGACATGGCGAGCGTCATCCAGCGTAGCATCCTTCCCGGCAAGATCGACGACTGGAACGAGCTTAAATTCGCGGTCCGCTATATCGCCATGGAAAAGATCGGCGGCGACTTTTACGACGTCCACCTCCTGAAGGACGACAAGATCGGCGTCATGATCGCCGACGTATCGGGTCATGGGATCCCGGCGGCCCTTGTCACCACCATGGCGAAGATGTCCTTTGGAAACGCGGGATCGAAGTACGACTCCCCGAAAAAAATATTCCAGGAAATGAACCAGAATATCCTCGACCACGTCAAGACCCAGGACTACATGACCTGTTTCATGCTGGCCATCGACGACGATTATAATGTCGTGTACTCGAACGCCAGCCACCAGAAGGCGATACTCCTGCGCCACAACGGGGCGATCGAGCTCCTCGACACCAACGGCCTGTTCATCGGCGCCATCGAAGAGGCGCGCGATTCGTATGACGAGCTGAAAGTAAAGCTTGATTACGGTGACCGCATCATCCTCTATACCGACGGGATACCCGAGGCCATCAACGAGGACCGCGTCGAGTTTTCCAACCGGCGTCTGGAAGACTCGATACGGAGACATCGTAACCTGCCGGCCGAGGAGTTCGCCGAAGCAATCATTTTCGACGTGCGCCAGTTCATCGGCAACGCCCAGCTCGTTGACGATATCACCTTCCTGGTCGTGGAGCTGTCGCGGGATGAAGCCGTTGATATCATCAAGAACTCGAAGCGGCTCATCAACGCGCACCAGTACCAGGAGGCGAACGAGATCCTTGAAAAGGGCTTTAAAAAATACCCGGACAACCAGAAAATTCTCTATAATCTCGCCAAAAACTATTTCAGGGTGAACAGCTTCCGCAAGGCCATTGACAGGATACAGGCCTATATCGATAATGACAAGATGAATAAGAACGCATATTATATCGGCGGCGCTTCCTATTACCAGCTGGGGGATTTTGAAAATGCCATCTCGTATTTTGACAGGTCCCTGGAAATAGACCCCGGCTTCGTGAACGCCCTTTTCGCGGCGGGAATGGCGTACAAGAAGAAAGGCGAGGAAGAAACCGCGGTGAAATATTTCGAAAGGGTCATCAGCATAGACCCGGACAACAAGATGGCCATGTTTGAGATCAGGAGTATGAATGAAAAAAAATAGCCCGCAATTAATGGACGGCTGACGGCCGCGCATGGTATAGTCGGTTATATGTAAAAGGGAGGGGGTGCCACCGCGGGCACCCCCTCCCTTTTAATCGTGTGCCCGCGCCGCCTCAGACGCCAGCGGAGCCTACGGGAGTAACTCAAACCCGCTTCATGGGATTTGATTTCGTACAGATGCCCGATAGGCGTCCGTCCTACGGGCGGACGTTTCGAAAGCTTGGATTAAAAATAGGGCTAAAAATTATGGAAAATTATTTTTATTTTTGTTGGATAGAGAATATATTCGTTTTTGATTTATTAAGCGTCATGCCTTCATATTTTGGAGATATATGAAAAAATTTATCGGTATTTTTATTTTAACAATTTCATGTGTTTCATGCAGCAAATCAGCTGATTTTGTTGTTATAATATCAGCAAATGCCGAATGGAAAGCTTTTACGAAAATTATTAAGCCTTTTGATGATATATATTATAAATCACCCTATGGTAAATGGTTTCCATATACGATTAATGGTAACAAGGTAATATTTTATCATGGCGGGTGGGGCAAAATTGACGCGGCCGGCTCAGCGCAATATGTAATTAATGAATTTAAACCCGGGCTGATAATTAATCTGGGTACCGCGGGAGGATTTCCCGGTAAAGTTGAAAAGGAAAATATTGTATTAGTCAATAAAACAATAACCTATGATATATATGAAAAAATGGGAGATAGCGAAGAAGCAATTAACTATTACAGTACCGTATTGAGTGTTCCCCGGTTAAGAAAGAATGATGATATAAAAATCTCATCAATTGTTTCTGCCGATCAGGATCTTATGCCCGGTAATGTAAATATTCTGCATAAAAAATATGGAGCGTTTGCGGGTGATTGGGAATCAAGCGCAATTGCTCATGTCGCCAAGAAAAATAATGTTAAATGTTATATCATAAGAGGAATAACTGATATTGTTTATCAATCGGGAAGCAATACCTATGGGAATTACAGTGAATTTGAAAAAGCAACCGGAATCGTGATGAAGAAGCTGATTGATTGCCTGAAACTCATAATTATAAATGAAAGCATGGCGTATGGCAAAGCCTAGCCGCTTCGCCCGTTCCTGCCAGTGAGAGGCTTTCGGCAGCCTGGCTCCGCCGGTTTGGCCAAGATGATGCATCTATCAAGTTCGATCACCTGGCTTTTTATATTGATTATTAATAAACAATATTTATCTCTATGGATATGACATTGCTGGAAACTGATCGCCTTATATTACGGAAGCCTGTCCTGGAAGATGCTGAGGCTATATTCCATAAATATGCACAGGATCCGGATGTGACGAAGTATTTAATGTGGAAACCGCATGGATCCGTTGAAGAAACAATTATTTTTATCAACTTGTGTATTGATAACTGGGGCAAAGTGAAACATTTTACCTGGTGTATCGTAAAAAAAGACAATGATGAATTGATGGGTATGATCCATCTGACCGTGGAAAACAGCAAGGCGGATTTCGGGTATGTTTTGATGAAAAGTGAATGGGGTAAGGGATTTATATCTGAAGCCCTGAAAAAGATTGTCGGATTTGCCTTCTCCGATGATAAAATATATAGGGTGTGGGGTATCTGTGATATCGAGAATATCGCTTCTGCCAGAGTTATGGAAAAATCCGGATTAACTAGAGAAGGGATATTGAAAAAATTTGCCGTTCATCCGAATATTTCGGATATTCCCAGGGATGTATATGTTTATTCAATTGTAAGATGAAATAATACTAATTATTGAGCCAACTGCGTGCGTTAAAGCATGGCCGCGTCACTCGCCTCCGGGATAATGGATAAGCCTGCCCTTCGTGTCGAATAAAAAAATGAAATAATTGTTATATTTTATAGAAATTATCAGACAAAATATTGGAATCTGAGTATATACAGTATAAATATTCTCAGCGCCTCCTTTTCTGCAATCAAAGGCGGCACCTCTCCCGGCGCGGTGATGGAGAGCCGGGAAAAGTTTTATTAGAGTTGAAAATATAATTGAGGATATAGCGGCGATCAATTGTCCGGAACAGCCGGTTTAATCTGGGGGTGCTAATCGTTTGGATGCAGCGGATCATGAGCTGATAAAAAAATGTCTCTCCGGGCAGCAGGATGCATTTGCCGGTCTGGTAACGAGATACAAAAAACTCGTTTACAACGTGATCTATAACTGTACCGGCAGCCGGGGGGATGCCGGCGATCTTTCCCAGGAGGTTTTCCTGCGGGTGTACCGGTCACTCAACCGCTACAACCCGGATTACAAGTTTGCGACCTGGGTGATAAAAATTACCACCAATGTATGCCTTGACTGGCTCGGACAGAATAAGAATGAATCGGTGCCGGCGGAAGCCTTAACCGGGGTGCGTGACAGCCGGTCAAACCCTGAAGAGCAATACATGGAAAAAGAGGAGCTGGGGCGGATACGGAAAGCGATAAGCGAGCTTCCGGAAAAATACCGGATACCGGTGGTGCTCTTCCACCAGCAGGGTCTGCCCTACAAGGAACTGGAAGAGATATTGAACCAGCCGGAGTCCATTATAAAAAACCGGCTCTACCGGGCGCGCCTCATGTTGAGGGAGAAATTGAGCCCGGAGCGGGAGGTACATTGAATATGAAGTGTAGACGGTATCGGGAACTCGTGATGCGGCATTTCGATCATGCCCTGGGGGAAGATGAGCGTGAGCGGCTCGATCAACATATGGATTCCTGTCCGAACTGCCGCGCATTTATGGAGGAACTGCAGGGAATACTGCAGGCCATGGAAACGGCCCCGCCGGTGGAGCCTCCCGCGGAACTGGAAAAACTGGTGATGAACCGGATTCAGTCGTTTCCGGAATCACCGGCACGCGGCTCGAATAATCAGGTAAAAGCGCTGTATGGTTCGATGAGCGCGGCTGCCGTACTGCTTGCCTGCATGGTCACTCCGGGGCTCCATGAAGACGGCATCATAAATCTCTTATTGCAGGGAGTGCGCGGCCTGAATTCATTTCTGGAAAACGCATGGAAATTCCAGGTCGTGTACAACCTTTTGTATGGTGTCTTTTCACATATGATAGTGCCATTTTTAAACACCATTCAGGCAGTGTATATTGTTGCCGGCTTTACAGCTGTTATTATGGGCATTAAAAAACTGGTCCTGGCGGGGCCGGTTTTTCAGAAGTCGGAGGATTGATATAAAATGATTTTTTATAATAAACGAATGGAGGATTAACCATGAAGAAAAGTATTATTAAAATATGCCTGTTCTCCCTGGCTGCCATTTTTTGCATGACCCCGGGGATAGCGCTGGCGAGGTCATCGATGATTGAAACGGTCAAGCCGGGGGAGGTTTTCCCGCGCGACAAATTTACAGCCGCCCAGAATTTCAGGAATGATGGCATGATCAGGGGAGACCTGTTTTTCGGGGCGCAAAGCGCAATATCAACGGGAACGGTAACAGGAGACATTATCGGCGCAGGCCAGGATGTCAGCCTGTCCGGTACCGTTCAGGGTAATATCCGTACAGTCGGGAGCAGCGTTATGCTGTCAGGCGCCGTCATGAAAAACGTCATGGCCGGCGGGGCCGCTGTGATCGTGACCGAGGACTCAAAAATAGACGGAAGCCTGATCGCCTTCGGCCAGAGCATTGTCCTCAATGGGAAGGTAAAGGGAAACACCCTGATATATGGAGAAAATATTACCCTGCAGGGAGAATTCCATGGAGACGTCACCATCAATAATTTTGACATCGAGAAAAAGGACAGGGATGATTGGGACATAAAGGACAGCCTTACGGTGCTTCCCGGCACTATCGTTCACGGCACGTTGAAGTATACGGGCAGCACGGCTGACATTCAAAAAGGCGCCAGGGTGGCTGATTTTAAATGGACAAAAACAAAGACTGCTCCGGATGAGAAGATATCGCGGGAAACCGAAAAACAAATCTGGAAATTCGTCAAGCTGTTGTTCACCACGGTTGTCCTGTTCCTCATCGGTTTGCTGCTGTACAAATCATTCCCGGCGGTTTTTACGGGAATGGGCGAGTTCTCGGCGCGCAGGCCGTGGAACGCGATCCTCTACGGACTGATAGCGGTGTTTTCGACGATTCCCGCCATGGTAATCTTTATCGTGCTGATGGCTTTATCGTTCATCATGTCTCCCGCTTTCGGTCTTATTTTCGGAATAACGGCAACCGGCATATACGTTGCGCTGTTCTATTTTGCAATGATACCGGCGGGGCTCTGGCTCGGAAATTTAATTTTGAAAAATAAATCGAATGTGCTTCTCCGGTTCGGCCTGGGTTTGATTCTGTTTAATCTTGCGGTATTTATTTTTAACCTGCTGGCCGCCCTGCACGTTGCAGGCCCCCTGTTCCCTGCCATTGCGTTTATCGTCAGGTTCGGGGCCGTTCTGCTGGGAGCCGGGATCCTGATGCACGCTGCCGGGGAATTATATGCAGCGGCAAAACAGGGGTAGGGCTTATGATAAAAAAGAGGCAGCGCCGGTTTCGCGGCAAGTCTAATAATCAGCCTTGGAACATGACTATAAAAACTAACAAATTTGGAGAAATCTCATGGAAGCTGCAATACAAGACACAAAAAAAGTGTTTATGAAACTGGGTACCTGCTCGCGCACCCTGTGCTATTTATTAAACCGCGAATTCGGTTGCCTGAAAGATAACGAGGAACGTGCCGCGGACCCCCTGGCGGGCGGAATAATGTTACGTGGGCATCAATGCGGAATGCTCTGGGGGGCCGCACTGGCCGCGGGGGCGGAATCCTTTCGCAGGCATAATGACCCCGGTCAGGCCATCGCAACGGCAATAACGGCAACTCAAAACATAATGAAATCATTTACGGAAAGGTCAAAAAGCGTCAACTGCCGGGAAGTAAGCGGTTATGATTTATCAAGCAAATTTGACATGATGATAATGATGGCGAAATTCATTCTTCATATAGACAGGTACTGTGTTAACCTCGCGGAACAATGGGTCCCCGAAGCAATCAAATCAGCAACGGAAGGATTATCCCGCAGGCAAAGTGGTTTGTCGCAACCGCCTGTAAGCTGCGCTTCTGAAGTCGCAAAAAGAATGGGGGCCGGCGATGAAGAGATGGTCATGGTTGCCGGATTTGCCGGCGGCCTTGGACTTGGCGGCCACGGCTGCGGCGCCCTGAGTGCCGCGATATGGATGAAATCTCTCGCCTGGTGCAGGAAAAACCCCGGGAAATCCGCATATAAAAATCCGGATGCAAAAAGCGCATTGAAGGCATTCTTTCATGCGGCCGGTTCTGAAATGCTGTGTCATAAAATAACAGGACAACGCTTTGCGGCAATTGACGATCATTCGGAGTTCATAAAAAACGGCGGCTGCGGGAAACTCATTGATGCGCTGGCCGGGTCGTGATGCGGCCCGGTTCGGCTCATTCCCCCGCCCCGTTCCGGGGCGGAAGCGGAATATTTTTCTTGCATACAACGGCCGACTATCGCTATCTTGTATCCAATGGATAAGAAATTCATAAAGAATTATGCCATCGAAGATCTCGAAGAGTATTTCAGCTCTATCGGTGAAAAGAAATTCCGGGCGAAACAGCTCCTGACCTGGCTCTATGAGAAGAACGTGGACTCCTTTAACGCGATGACTAACATTTCGAAGGATCTGCGGGACAGCCTTGAAGATACTTTTTCTGTAAATGCCCTGTCCCTCGAGGAACGGCTGGTCTCTAAAATAGACGGATCGGAAAAATATCTCTTTAAGACCCGTGACGGCAATTACATCGAAAGCGTGCTGATCAGGAATGAAGGCACGGAAGACGGCAGGTTGACGGTGTGCATATCGAGCCAGGTCGGGTGCGCCATGGGGTGCCGTTTCTGCGAAACCGCGAAGCTGGGGTTAATCCGCAACCTGGAGACCGCGGAAATTGTCGACCAGCTCTGCCATGTGCGGAGGATTTCCGGCCAGAGGAACAACAATGTCGTGTTCATGGGCATGGGCGAGCCGTTTAATAATTACGACAACGTGCTCCGCTCCGCCGGGATCATCAATTACAGCTTCGGATTCCACGTTTCGGTGAGGAAGATCACCATATCGACATCGGGGGTGCTCGCCGGCATTGAACGGTTCATCGACGAGGAGAGGCCCTACAACCTGGCCATATCCCTGAACGACACCGTTCCGGAAAAGCGGGAGCGGATCATGCCGGTGGAGCGTTCCAATCCTTTCGGGGAAATATCCCGCCTGCTGAGCGAGAAGTTCCCGGCTTCACGAAACAGGCTCACCGTTGTATACGTGATGCGCTCCGATAACATATCCACGGATGACGCGAAACGGCTGAAAAAAATGTTCCGCTATAACCGGATCAAGCTCAACCTGATCCCCCTGAACGAGGGAGGCCAGGGCTGCATGCCGCCGCCGGAAAAGGAGGTGGCGCGCTTCGTCAGGGACCTTGAGATCATGAACGTGCCCATAACGGTGCGGAAGAGCTTCGGGCGGGACATCAGCGGCGCCTGCGGCCAGCTCTCCGGGAAGCGGTATGTCTCCGGCGGCTGCGAGATAGGCGACCTCACATAGGAATGTATTTGACTTTTAGCGGGTTCATTTTGTAGAATAACTGCAATGACCCCCCTGAACCCGACGGGAAAGGGGGGTCTATTATTGGCGGATTTCCGGGTTTTGACGGACGCGAGGATGTGATACATGGGCGGAATTAACTGGCAAAACGTGCTGATGTCTATCATTGATTTCATGAAAAAAATATTCAGCTGGATCATGACGCACAAAAAGATTGTGTTCATCTATGTTCCGGCCGGCCTGGCGGTGCTGCTGGCCGTGTATATAACCGTGATTTATTTCATGTGGCAGAGCGACCGCGACGCGGCCCTCAGGAAGATGGCCAAGTACAAGCAGCTTATCGACCGGACCGAGGAGCTCCGGAAGGGATATACCTACAACTACAGCGACGTCGACCTCAAGGTCAAGGTCGTTGATATCCCGACCCGGATCTATGACCGTAACAATGAAATCATCGGGGAGTTCTTCGAGCAGAAGCGGGAGATCGTGCCGTATGACCACATACCGGAGTGGCTGGTCAAGGCGGTGATCGCAAGCGAAGACCGTGATTTCTACAGCCACCGGGGGATCAATTACCGCGGGATCTTCCGCGCGATCCTGGTAAACATGGTCCATTTCAGGGTCGTCCAGGGAGGCAGCACCATAACCCAGCAGCTGGCGAAGGTCCTCTTCACCGACATGGAGCGGAACCTGAAGCGCAAGATATACGAAGCCTTCTGCGCCCGCGAGATCGAAAAGCGCTATGACAAGCAGGACATCCTGTCGATGTACCTGAACCTCATTTATTTCGGAAACGGCGCCTACGGCGTGGAGTCGGCGGCGAAGATGTTTTTCGGCACTTCCGTGAGGGAGCTTTCCATCGCTGAATGCGCCATGATCGTCGCCACCATACCCAGTCCCAAGATATATTCTCCCATATCCGACCTCGACGCGTCGCTGCGAAAGACGAAAAGGATACTGGAATCGATGTCCGACGCGGGATACCTGAAAAACAAAAACCTCCGGCGGATCTATGCGCAGTTCCTCCGGAGGTGGGAGGTCGTGTACGATGAAAAGGGTAAGGCCGCGTCATCCCTCATCGGGAATTTTATCTACAGCTCGTACCGGGTGAACCGGGCTCCCTTCTTCAATGAAACCATACGGCGCGTCCTGGTCGAAAAGTTCGGCGAGGAGGCGGTGAAACGGGGCGGGCTGAAGGTCTATACCACCATCGACGCGGAGAAGCAGGACATCGCCACGGCCGCGCTGAAGTCGGGGATCATGCGTCAGCGCGAATACCATCTGAAGCTGGCGGGACGCATGAGGGACAAGCTCAAAGCCGACGCGGAGATGAAGAAGGCCCAGAATATCGAGGGGGCTCTTGTCTCAATAGATCCCGTTACCGGGGAAATAATTTCGTACGTCGGCGGCTATGAATTTTCGTCAAAAAACCAGAATGACCATGTGTCCCAGATCAGGCGTCAGCCCGGGTCATCCTTCAAGCCGGTGGTCTATGTCGCCGCGGTCGAGAGTAAGGATATAACGCCGTCAACGGTTCTTGTCGACGAGAAGACCCGCTTTTCGGGGGGATATGAGCCGCGCAATTATGACGGAAAGCACGCGGGCAATATCATCATCAGGGAAGCCCTGAAGAAGTCTGTCAATATCATCGCGGTGAAGGTCCTCGACAAGACCGGTTATGACGGCGTGTTCCGCATTCTGAAGAAGGGCCTCTACCTGGGCGACGCCGACCTGAAGGAGCGGTTCGGAAGGACCCTTTCCCTCGCCCTGGGCACCTACGAGATATCGCCGCTGGAAAACTGCACGCTCCATTCGGTCATCGTCAACGGAGGAGAATATGTTCTCCCCTACGGTGTCCGTTACGTCAAGGACTACAACGACAATATCGTCTGGAACAACGAGGAAGAGACCAGGAAGCTGTCCGATGAACGCAAGAAAGAGAACGGGTCGATAATAGATCCGGCGGCCTGCGCGATAACCATTTCCATGCTGAAGAGCGTTTTCGAAGAGGGGGGGACTGCGGCCGGCGCGTTCAGGGGCGGCAAAATAAATTTTCCGGTTGCCGGGAAAACGGGAACTTCCACGAACTACAACGATGCCTGGTTCGTGGGATACTCTTCAAACCTCGTCACCGCGGTCTGGATCGGCAATAAGGAGGGTGCCATATCCCTTGGCCGGGGCAGGGCCGGCGGCGTTGTGGCGACCCCCGTTTGGGTTGAGTACATATCCTCTATCTTCCGCGGCGATCAGCCCGCCGACTTCAAAAAGCCGGAGCAGGGGCTGTCCGTGGAAACGATCTGCCTTGACTCCGGGGAGGTGGCCGGCCGAGACGGGGAATGCCCCCGGGTTGCCCGGGACGTTCTTTACTATTCCGGGAGCGAACCGGGCACGTTCTGCCATCTCCACACCGGAAGGGAGAAGTCCGGGGAAGAAGAAAAAGACAGGGAACAAAAGGAAGGAAATAAATGAAATCGCGTCTCATACCGTGCGTTCTGCTCGTCATCATGGCACTGTCATTCGTGTCGTTCCGGTGGCCCGTCAACAGCGGGACCATTACCTCCACGTTCTGCGAGTCCCGGTGGGATCACTTCCATGACGGCATGGACATGACTTCGCTCGATGACAGTGTCTACCCGGTTGAACAGGGTACGCTCCTCTTTTACTGGGACAAGGCCATGTTTCCCCTCGATAATTATCCCGGAGGCGGCAATTACAAGATCCTGGAGCACCGCAATGGCTTTTATTCCATCTACATGCATCTCGAGAACGGCGTTTCAGCAAAAAAGACGTACACCGAAAAAGACACCGTTGGATTGATGGGGAACACGGGGCACTCGATGGCCAAGCATATCCATTTTTCCATGCTGCAGTATTCCCGGCGGATGTCGGTCAATCCCCTGAAGATACTCCCCGCCTGCGAGGATACGAAGGCGCCGGTTATATCGGACATCGCCTTTCACATCGGCGAGAAATATATCATCGTCCGGGACAAGTCCAACATCAGGCTGACCAGGCATTATCCCCTGCTGGTAAAAATCAATGACGCCATGGCCGGGCGCGAGAACCTGGGCGTGTACCGTATTCACGTCGTCTTCAACGGCAAAAAGGTCCTGGACAAGGAATTCGGAAGCCTCTCCCTGTCGAAAGGAAGAATGAACGTCGGCGGCGGGAAATATGAAAGCCTCTTTGACCGGAAGGGTTATTACAAGGTCGATGGGTTGACCTATGCCGAAGGCGAAAACGTCGTCAGGGTAACGGCGTCGGATTTCGCGGGAAACACGACCGAACGCGAATATACTTTTAACGTGAAGCTCGATATCAGCCAAGAGTGATGGACCAGATCTACCTGGAAATCTTCACGCTTATCGTCTGCCTCGTGCTGTCCGCTTTTTTTTCCGGGTCAGAGAGCGCGCTGTTTTCGCTTAAAAAATCGGACCTCCACCGCTTTTCCCATTCCCATTTAAAAAAGGAAAAGGCCATCTATACCTTCATGAAGGACCCGCAGAAGATCCTGATCACGATCCTGACAGGAAATCTCTTTGTCAACCTTGTCGTTTCAACGCTGACGACTAACCTGCTGCTGCAGGTGTGGCGCCACTGGGGCGACGCGATCTCCATTGCCATAGTAACGCCGCTGATATTAATATTCTGCGAGATTTCCCCCAAGATCATTGCGTTGAACTCCTATGAAAAGGCTTCTAAAAAAGTTTTACCCTTTTTGAGGTTTTTCCATTTCATCCTCACCCCGGTGCGGGCGCTGCTCCTCCTTTTTACCAATATGATGATAAAGATGTTCAACCTGAAACTGACCCATAAGGCGATCACCCGGGATGAATTGAAACTGGCGGTAAAACTGGGGGAACAGCAGGGGGTCATCGGGAAGGATGAGGGCGCCTTCATACAAAACGTGCTGCGATTTGCGAAGAAGGATGCCGCCAATATAATGTTTCCCCGCAGCAGCGCGGTCTTTATCCCGTACGGAACGTCCATGAAGGACGCCATGAAGGCGTTTCTCGACTCGGGGGTGATACGGATACCGGTTTATAAAAACGACATAGACCACGTCATCGGCATGGTCGATTCCCGCGAGCTGATCCCCTATCACCTGGGCCACAAAAAAGCGAGGAACATCAACCGCTTCATCCAGGAGATCAAGTTCTTCCCTGCGTCCCGGGACCTCCATGACCTGCTGAATGATTTTCTCGCCGAAGGCATCCAGATAGCCATCGTGGTTGACGAATACGGGGGCACCGCCGGGGTGGTTACATTGAACAAGCTCCTTTCCGAGCTGATGGGCCGCGACATGACCAGGTGGGAGGACTACTCGAGCCACGGTATAAAAAAGATCGACGATGGCGTGTCCATCATATCGGGAGAGCTGCAGATCGAAGACTTTAACGCCGCCTTCGGCGAGTCGCTGGAGAGCCAGAATGCCGACACCATCGGCGGATATATCATCGAAAAGCTTTCATATATTCCGAAGCGGGGGGATGTCCTCAGGGTCGGCGCCTATGTCCTCAGGATCCGTTATATCAGGAAGAACAAGATAGAGACCGTTGAAGTCATGCAGCCGGCAGAAGGGGGTGAATTACTGTCATGATGGTCCTTCTTGCGCAATACCAGGCGTATATAACAATGATCGGGATCATGATGTTCCTTTCCTTTTTCTTTTCAGGAACGGAAACGGCCCTGCTTACCTCCAACCGGTTTTACCTTGAATCATTATCCAAAACCGGGAACCGCCGGGCCAAACTGTCGATGGCGATTATCGATACCATGGAAGATACCATGAGCATGATTCTAATCGGCAACAATATAGTCAACATCTCCTCGGCAGCCTTCATGACGTATATCGCCACGACGGCTTTCATGCTTGACGAGCTGGAACTGCTGATAGTCACGGCTGTTCAGACGATTCTCTTCCTGATCCTATGCGAGGTGACGCCGAAAGTAGTGGCCCGGGCGAGGGCCGATGCGTTTCTCATGACGTTTGCCTATCCTATAAAGGTACTTCTCGTTATCATGAAACCCGCGGTCCGGTTTTCACTTATTATTTCGAGAGCCTTGAAGGCGTTGCTGGGGATAACTGAATCGGAACGTAGAAGCATCAGGTCCCGCGATGAGATCGATATCCTCTTTAAAATAGGGGAGGAGGAGGGGATTATAAATGAGGAACATCATGAGTATGTGGCCGAGATCCTCTCCTTCAGGGGCATGACGGCAAAGGAGATAATGACTCCCACCATTGACATCGTTTCCATCGAGGCCGGAGCGGGCATGCGGGAGCTTGCCGATCTCATCGTACGGTCAAGATTCTCAAGGATCCCCGTGTACAGCGGCAGGGTGGACAATCTCATCGGCTACGTGTTTTACCGGGACATCCTGAAGCACCGGAACGCTAAAAAAATCACCGAGATAATGAACAAGGTCCACTACGTTCCCGCGACCAAGCGGATCGTGGCCCTCTACACGGAGATGGTGGAAAACCTGATACCCATGGTTTTCGTCGTTGACGAGCACGGTGCGGTAGTGGGAATGGTGACCCACGAGGACATTGCCGAGGAGGTTGTCGGCGAGATACAGACCAGGGACCAGTCCGAGGAGGAGCTGGTAACCGAGCTGGGCCGGGGAAAATTCCTCCTGAGCGGGAGGATGGACATCGAGTATTTCATGAGGAGTTTCAATATCCACATCGATAAGAAGGGCTTCGAAACCCTCTCCGGTTTTATCGAGTACCGCCTGGGCAGGATCCCGAAAAAGGGCGACCGCCTCGACCACGAGAAATACACCTTCATTATCGACGAGGCGACGGAGCGCTCCATCGAAAAGATCATCGTTCAATCTGCGAAAGAGAAGAAGAAAAAAATCAGCGGACAACCATAGGGCCCATGTCGTCTTTCCCGCCCATCACGTGGACATGGAGGTGCCAGATGACCTGTCCCCCGGCCGTGCCGTTGTTGATTATCACCCGGTAGCCTTTCCGGTCGATGCCCTTTAACCTTGCCACTTCCTTTACCGCGAGAAAAAGGTCGGCCATGATGGAGCAGTTGCCCTGGTCCAGGTCTTCGATTTTCTCGACATGCTGTTTATGGATCACCAGGATGTGGACCGGGGCCTGGGGATTGATGTCTTCGAAGGCAAAGACCCTGTCGTTTTCAAATACTTTTTTTGACGGCGTTGCGCCGCTGATGATGTTGCAGAATAAGCAGCCCATGGGGTTCTCCTTTGCACCGTGTATGCGCCGGTGGATACCGGCATTACGGTACAGGTATTATGAAAAATATTATTAGTCAAGGAGAAATCAGGACTTGTGCCCCGGACCGGGGCGCAGATGTTAATCTTATCGAAGGTTGTACTGTGCCCTGACCTGGGCGGCTTCCTCCCGGGACAGGGATCTCATGTACGATTTCCACCCGGGGCAGAAGTTGATATGGAAACGCCAGAATCGACCGGCAAGGGATTTGGGCCTGGCGTCATGTTTTGCACGTAACGGACATGTTGCGCATCGCTGTTCTGTTTTCATGAATAATTACCTCTTGATGTCACATCATCCATGTTTTGCCGGTTTTCTCAAGCAATTTTTTCCGCATTTCTGCATGTTAATTGACATATGAAGCCATAGGATCGATGTGGTAATGTATTCGGAGTATAATCGTCATCAGCACGGATGATGAAGGAGGTACCAGTAGTAGCAGGGTCGACTGCCCGATTATTCCCAGGCGCGGGAGCATGGATGCCGCCACGACGCGCCGCACATGCTGATATATTACTACACAAGAGGCCCTGCAATGCAGATTGAAATATTTATTCAGAAAGATCATATGATCTACGCGAAATCGAATGAAAAGCAACTCGTCATCAAGGAACTCCTGGCCCGGCTCCAGGAGCTGAATGAGATCGAGGACGCCGACCGGTACTACGCGCAGATAATGCACCGCGAATCCCTGGACAACACGGGAATCGGGAAGGGGCTTGCGATCCCCCATGTAAGGACGGAATCGGTAAGCGAGCTCAAGTCGGTCTTCGCGATCGCGCGGGAGGGGATCGATTATCATTCGCACGATAACGTTCCGGTCCGGTACCTGCTTCTCAACATCGTTCCCACCGGGCAGAGCACCAAATACCTGTATCTCGTGGGGATGATGGCGTGGATATTTTCCGACGCGGAGCGGCGGAAGGCCATCGACGCGGCGAAGACCAGGGCCTCGGCCTACGTCCTGCTGAAAAAATATGGCCAGCTCTATTTCGCCGGGTTGACCAAAAAAAACAGGCCGGACGCGGACCCCGGCGAGAACCTCAAGAACGTTCCCTCCTGCAACCTTGACCTGCTGATACGCCTCGACAGGCTGAACCAGCTCGTTGACGAGGGGGAGGAAGCGGCGATGATATTGAACAAGATCAATGAATTGCGGAAAATCATAGACCGCAAGTCCCTTAACTATTACGAGAAGATGCGGAAGCGCTCCCTGAACCCCTTCGCGATCCTTGACCGGAATTCATGCAGCGGGTGTCACATGGACCTGGCACCCTATTACCTGGCCCAGGTGCGCGAATCGAAGAACATCGCGGTCTGCAATCAATGCGGAAGGTTCCTCATCGTGATTTAGGGGCGCGGGTGCCTTCCAATGCAAAAAATAGTGGACAGGGGTCTTGCAATTTATTGAAAGGGTACTGTATCTGCGGCTCCTGATTCATCATAACATAAAAAGCCGGGCGCCGTCCGATTGATACGGCAGGAACAACAGCGGGAGGTTTGACGGGTGGACCAGTGCGTTATCTACGGCATAGGGACCGACATCGTTGATGTGTGGCGTCTGCGGCGCATGGACGCCGGGCAGAGGGACAGCTTCAGCCGGAAAAATCTGTCTTCCGGGGAAATCTCCCTGATGCCCCACACGAACCCGGAGACCTTCATGGCCGGCCGGTACGCGGCCAAGGAGGCTCTTGCCAAGGCGCTGGGCTTCCGGGGCTTCAGTTTCGCCTCGGTCACCATCCTGAACGACGGCAACGGCAGGCCCTTCTTTGAAAACGCCGATATGCTGATCAGGAATAAAGACCCCCGGGAGTCGTACGCGTTCCACCTGAGCATAAGCCATAATTCCGATCACGCCGTGGCCTTCGTGGTCATTGAAAGGACCGTGGAGAAGAGTAAGTCATCCTGGATTTGATTTTGAATGAGAAAGAAGGCCTTCCCTCTGGCAAACTGCAGACCCGCCTCGTTCGAATGGATAGTATTCGGCGAAAAAATGGGGAACCTGCCGGGGTTTGCCTTGTAAAATTATTCATCACGCCTGTTTTATTCTTGAAAATATTTGACACCCTTTTAATATATAAAAGAAGGAAATTCTCCATTCACAACTGTTGGTATAATCGATTTTTTAACCCGGTCGCAAAATGTAAGTCACCTGGTCAGATCAAATTCTGCTGATGAGACTTTATGCGATCATGACTAGGTGTAGCAAAGGCCGCCTGTATACCGTAACCCGTATCCATCAGGATTCCATGTTGATATTTATACTGCAGAGGCTCTAACATATGAATTTTTATTCGACGCCTTTTTTAATTTTTTTTCCGCTGGCTCTTTTGCTTTATCTTCTCATATTCAGGAAAAAATATGGGAATCTGTTCCTTTTAACCATTAGCATTTTATTTTATGCGTGGGGCGAAAAGGCAAATACCATTGTAATAATTGCCTCGATAATTTGTAACTATATATTTGCATTGCTGATTGATAACTATCGGGTCTCGCACGAGACAAGAAAAAAACCAGCGTCCACCCTGATCATGGTCATCGCAATCTGTTTTAATCTGGGACTGTTATTCTTTTATAAATACATACATTTCTTTGTCACTACGCTCACCTTCGGCTCTGTTCAGCTGTCACCATGGCATTTGCCGATAGGTCTTTCATTCTTCACGTTTAAGGCGCTCTCTTATATCATTGATGTTTCAAGGGGAACCATCAGGGCCGAAAAAAGCATCATTTATGTTGGATTGTATATATCGATATTTCCGCAGGTTATAGCTGGCCCCATTAGCAGATTTCCCGATATGCAGTCCCAGATAAAAGAAAGACAGATTGGATTCGGCAAGGTGATTAATGGCATTAATAGATTTGTAATCGGTATGGGTAAGAAGCTGATAATTGCCGATACAATCGGCACAGTCGTTAACCAGATATTTGCCCTGGATGCCGGTGAACTATCCGCGCACTTATCATGGCTCGGTGCCTTCCTGTATACCATCCAGATTTATTTTGATTTTTCAGGATATACCGACATGGCGTTGGGATTGGGCACAATATTCGGGTTCGATTTCATGGAAAATTTCAATTATCCCTACATCTCCCGATCAATACGCGAATTCTGGAAACGATGGCACATTTCGCTGTCAACATGGTTTAGGGATTATCTTTACATTCCGCTCGGCGGCAATCGTGTTTCAAACCCCAGGATGTATGTCAATTTATTGATAGTTTTCCTTCTCTGCGGGTTGTGGCATGGTGCGAGTTGGTGCTTTATCGTGTGGGGTCTCTGGCATGGATTTTTCCTCGTTATAGAAAGACGGAAATTCGGCAGAATAATCGACTCGTTGTACTGGCCTGTCAGGAACGCCTATGCCTTTATTGTCGTCATGGTGGGGTGGGTTATTTTCAGGTCTCCTACAATCGAATACGCTTGGGGATTTATTAAATCAATGCTTGGTTTTCAAACAAACAGCGCCGTCTATTATCCGGCGACATTCATTGACGGTAATTTGATATTTGCTCTATGCCTCGGCATGCTGTTCTCATTCCCCATCGCACCCGGAATCAAAAAAATACTGGACAGTTTTACCGGTGGGAATAAAGAAACTTTTGCAAAGTATTTGTTTTCCAAGATGAACATGGTGCTGTATGAACTTACCATAGTATTTATAATAATTATATGCACTCTTCAGATGGGGGATAATAAGGACAGTACGTTCATCTATTCACTTTTTTAAAAATTCATGAATTGTAATCAATAAAAAATTATGCCGCTACCTAAAAAAATCATTACGGTTGTTATTGTTATCCTTGTGGCAGTTGCTTATATATACCTGTTTGATGCCGGTATGGGAATCTATTTTCAAAATTATAACACTAATTACTGGGTTCACACTCCCGGAACATATAGTAAGAAAAATGAGAATGGCAGCCACTCTTTTATGATCAATTCGCTCGGTTTGCGCGGAAAAGAAATCAAATCGCCAAAATCCGGCACGCGGATTCTTTTTTTGGGAGATTCAATGACGCTGGGCGGGGATGTTGAAGAGGAGAACACGTTCGTTTATAAATCGCAGCAATTATTACAGACGCGCGGTTATAATGTTGAATGTATAAACGGCGGAGTGACCGGATACGGGCCTTCGAATTCGCTGGCCCTTTATCGGCATCTTTCGGGAATTGTAATCCCTGATATCGTCATTATGTGCCTGACAACCAATGATATAAATGATACCGGCGAAACGTTCCTTGTCAGAACTTTTCGCAATAGATTCCAAAGGAGTTTTCCTTATAATTGTTTATTCCAGATAATGCCCAAACTGTCCAATCATTTCTTTAAAAGTTTTCTGTCCGGCCAGATGAATATGATGGGTAAAATAGATAGTAGTGAATCTGATGTAAAAAATGACGAGAAAAATATATTATCCGATGAAGAAAATTTGAATCAAAAAACGCGGGATGCGAAAAAATTACTGAAGAAGAAATATAATACAAATAAAGAAAGCCGGGAAATATTAGAAAAGACACTGTTCCCGCTTAAAAAAAGCATAGATATTGATGAAGAATCCTACAATCGCTGGATTGAAAATACAGCCCAATTCATGCTTGAATCGGGTGCCGGTCTTGGCGATATTATGCCTCTCGTATATGGCCTCATGGAGCCGGATTATTTTTTAAAATCAATTGATTTAAAGGATGATGGTGTAAAATGGTTTACTACCATGTGCGATGTATTGAGCGATCAGCGAAATATTGTGGTCCATCGCGGCGGCACGTTCGGCATCATATATATCCCTCAGGACCTGATGTATGAAAAAATGAAGCAGGATTTCAACAATAAATTCAATTATATTACTCGATCAGAATGGCTCGTTGAGAAAACGTATGTTGAGAAGAACCTCGAAAGCTTTTGCAAAAAAGAAAATATTCAATTTTTAAACCTGACGCCGACATGCCGGGAACTTGCCGAAAAGCGTTTAACTCTTAAAAATGATATACATTTAAATGCGCGCGGTCATGATATGATTGCGGCACTTATTGCGGATTATTTATCAGATTATTTTTCGCGAACACTGAAAAAGCAATTCATTTCATCTGGGTCAAACTAAAATCAGAAAGCCCGGGCGTATCGTTCTATATTGCGGGTGGATTTATGAAGTCTGCCGCGTGCAGAGATTATATACGGTATATGTATTGACATCAGCCCTGCAGTGATGCTTCAATCGTGTAGATGAAAACCATCGAAGACATTAAAGCAATTCTCTATCTCCGGGAGGATAGGGACAATCCCGTTGTAAAAAGGTTCCGGGTACTTTCCGGAAAAAAGATAATCGAATGCGCTGACGAAGAGGCGCTGGAAAGTGCGGTGGAAGATGCGAAGGCGCGGGGAATCGCCTCCAAGGAGGCGGTTATTCTCAAGAAATTCCCGGGCCGCATGTTCCAGAAATGCCCCGGCTCGGCCGGCATGATCTGCTGCAACTATCTCCTGGTGAACATCGGCTTCAATTGCCTCTACAACTGCACCTACTGCTACCTGAACTATTACCTCAATTCCCACGGCCTTGTCCAGTTCATCAACGTGGACGATTCCCTGAAGGATATCGGGGCGGCCGCCGCTGCGGACCGGGAGAAGGCAGTACGCGTAGGGTCCGGCGAATACACCGATTCCCTGATGATGGACGAGATAACCGGCATCGGCGCCATGCTGATCGGGGCGGCGGCGCCGCGGCGGAACCTGTTTGTCGAATTAAAGACGAAATCAAACAACATCGGGCACCTCCTGGACATCGCGGAGAAGGGTAACGCGGTACTTGCGTGGACGCTGAACACACCCAGGAATATCGGGCTGTACGAGGCCGGATCAGCTTCGCTGGAAGAGCGCATTGACGCGGCAGCGGCGGCATGCGGCGCCGGATACCTGACCGCCTTCCACTTCGACCCCATGATCATCTATGACGGATGGATCGGGCAGTACCGCGAGGTCGTGGACCTCCTTTTCAGGAAGGTCGATCCGGCGCGGGTCGCCTGGATATCCCTCGGGTGCTTCCGCTACAGCCCGGGCTTCAAGGAAATCATCCGGGACGCCTTTCCGGGCCAGCAGCTTACCACGGCGGAGCTTTTTCCCGGGCCTGACGGCAAGTACCGCTATCTGAAGCAGACCAGGACAATGGCTTACCGTGCCATGCTGGACAGGATACGGTCATACACGTATACTCCCTTTGT
>CAZZHU010000037.1:0-29245 GCA_964654045.1 uncultured Leptospirales bacterium | reverse complement strand
TAGAGCGCCGTGGCCATGGTGATGCCGGCAGAGGGGCCGTCCTTGGGCGTGGCGCCCGCCGGCACGTGGAGGTGGATCATGTTCTCGTTGAAGAAATTATCGGCTATGCCGTAATCCTTTATACGCGAGCTCACGTAGGTGTAGGCGATCTCCGCCGACTCCTTCATCACGTCGCCCAGCTGGCCCGTTTGCTTGAAGCCCTTGTTCTTCGACGACACCGCCGTGGCCTCGATGTAAAGCGTCGCCCCGCCCATGCTGGTCCAGGCGAGCCCCATGACCACGCCGGCCATTTTCTTGTCATAGAGCGACTCGTCGGTGAAGCGCGGGTTGCCCAGGAACTCGGGGAGGTTCTTCGCCGTGATCTTGATCTTCTTCGTGTTCCCCTCGGCGAAGCGCCGCGTCGACTTCCGCATGATCCTCTTGATGTTGTTTTCCAGGCTCCGCACGCCCGCCTCGCGGGCGTAGCCGTTGATGATCATGCGGAGGCTCTGCTTGTCGATCTCCACGTCGCCCTTCTTCAGGCCGTGACCGGTGAGCTGCTTGGGCACGAGATAGCGCGTGGCTATCTGCACCTTCTCCTCCTGGATATAGCCCGAGAGCTTCATCACCTCCATCCGGTCCAGGAGCGGCGGGGGGATGGTGTCCATCTGGTTCGCCGTGGCGATGAACAGTATATTGGAAAGATCAAAGCGCAGGTCGATGTAATGGTCCAGGAAGTTCGAGTTCTGCTCCGGGTCCAGGACTTCCAGGAGCGCCGAGGCCGGGTCTCCCTGGTAACTCGCCCCGATCTTGTCGATCTCGTCGAGCATGATGACGGGGTTCGCGACGCCCACGGTCTTCAGGCTCTGGATGATCTTGCCCGGCATGGCGCCGATATAGGTGCGGCGGTGCCCCTTGATCTCCGCCTCGTCGCGCATCCCGCCGAGCGAAAAGCGGAAGAACTTGCGGTTCAGCGCCTCGGCCACGGACTTGCCGATGGAGGTCTTCCCCACACCCGGAGGGCCCACGAAGCAGATGATGGAGCCGGTGATGTTCCCCTTCATCTTGCCGGTGCTGATGAACTCGAGGATGCGGTCCTTGATGTCGTCAAGGCCGTAATGGTCCCGGTCCAGTATTTTTTTCGCCTTCTTGATGTCGTAGTTGTCGACGGAGTTCACGCCCCAGGGGATCGTAGTGAGCCAGTCGAGGTAGTTGCGGGCGACCCCGTACTCGGCGGAATGGGGCTCCAGGAGCTTCAGCTTGTTCATCTCCTCGTCGATCTTCTTGGCCGCCTCCTCGGTGAGCTTGAGCTTTTTGAGCCGCTCCTCGAACTGCTCGATCTCCGTGGTCTTCTCGTCCTTCTCCAGGCCCAGCTCCTTCTTGATCTCCTTGAGCTGCTCCTTGAGGAAAAATTCCTTCTGCTGCTTGGATATGCGCTGCTCGATCTGCTTGGTGATCTTTTCCTGCAGCTTGGAAAGCTCGATCTCCTTTTTCATGAGCACCAGGACCTTCTCCACGCGCTTGCGCACGTCGAAGGTCTCCAGTATCTCCTGCACCTCGGCGGCGTCGGCCGAGGTCATGGACGCGACAAAATCGGCGAGCTTCCCGGGGTCCTCCACGGTAAAGCGGTTCAGGAACAGTTTCAATTCCTCCTGGAAGAGCGAGTTGGACTTGATCAGGTCCTTGACCGAGGAGATGATCGCCTTGGAATAGGCCTTCATCACCTCCGAGCCGGAATAATCCTCCTCGATATGGTGCTCCACCTGCCACTGGATCAGCGGCTCGTCCTGGATCACCTTCCGCAGGGTGAAGCGGCCCAGGGCGTTGATCATCATCTGTATGGTCTTTTCATCTATGGGCGTCACCCGGAGCACCTTGACGGCGACGCCGACGGTATACATGTCCTCGGAACGGGGCGTCCCCTCGCGAAGCTCCCTGGCCAGCACGACTCCCCCGATCTTGACGTCGGATTCGAGGATCTTGTTGGCCGTGTCGATCATGAAATCGCCGGTCAGGACGATGGGGATCATCATGCCGGGAAAAATGGGGCGGTGCGATATGGGAATGACGGAAAGCACCTCGGGGAGGATCTCTTTCGCGACAATCAGCTGCCCTGAATCAGGGGCATTGGCCCCGTTGCCGTTGCTGCCGGAATTATTTGACTGTTCCATTCGCCGGTACCTGATTATAACATGTTATTCCCCACGGCGAGCGCGTCTTTCGACGCGCCGGTCCCGGGGGGAAGAAATGTAACAATCGCTCAAAAATGCTATTTTGTCAATACAATTAGAGCAATTTCAGATAGTCCCCTGTCCCGCGTTCTCAGGATTATGATATTCATTCCACGCAGGAAATGATAACTATGAATACACCGGGGAAGGACAAAAAAAAGAGTCTTCACCGCTTGCATTTAAAAAAACTCTATTTTTTTGCAGCGCCCCTGACTATGAGGGGATACTCCCTGAAGGCCGCGATGATGGAGCCCGCCGTCTCTCTATCCATGATTTCTTCAAGGTCGGCGCTGTCCCTGCAGGAGGCGATTATCTCTACAATTTTAACGGCGGTTTCCCTGTCGCACCGGATCTTCCCGGCAAGAAAATCATAATCGAAATCAATGCGGTCGGGGTCGCCGCCGGTGCAGGCGAGGGCCATTTTGACAAGGGACAGGAGAAGGTTGTTCGTCTTCCCCGTGCCCGTCTTCATCCGCCTGATGATATTCATGAAATTCTGCTCCGAAGCGTGGTGCCGCCTCGCCAGGGTCTCAAGAAGCTTTCGCGCGAACTCAGGATTGTGCTCGATCAGGGCGTCCAGGTTGTCCCCCCTGGCGACGGAAAGGACGCACTTGCCGCTGCATACCGCCGTGGCGAGGCGGGTCTGATTCCCCAGGATGGCCATCTCGCCGAAGATATCCCCCCTCCCCATGGTGGTGAGGAGAACCTGGCCGCCGTTGGGGAGCTTCTTCATGATGTTGATCTTGCCCTGCTGTATAAGATAGAACTCATCCCCCCGTTCCCCCTGCCTGAAAACCTCGTGGCCGGAGGGAAAGGTATACTCCTGCTCCATCACCGAAACCGGCCTTATGAAGAGCCGGCGGATGTCCCGTGAGCCGGGAAGGTTGAGATTGTAGGCAAGGCCCCGGCTCAGGCGGTACAGGTGATAGCGCAGGAGAAAAAGATTGAACCCCGGCGGCCGTGACGTGAACCTGACCAGGGTGCCGTTGAATTCGTCGTCGCCGCCGTGCCGGTCCAGGGCCACGACGCCCTCCAGCACGGGAGACGAGAACCGGGAACAGTAGAGAATGCATGTTACCCGGCTCCCCGGGGCCAGGGGGGCCGGTGTCTTGAAAAAACTGTTCTGTCCCGTGACGTGGTAGGTCACGGTATCGACAACATCGTCTATTTCCGGCGAATCCACCTCGATGCTGATGACCGCGTCAATGATAATGGGGATGCGGATGATGCTCTTTTTGAAATACTCGGGATTGATAAGGCCCACGGCCAGCAGGTTAAAGGCGTAGAGACCGGGGAGAAGAATGAAAAGCATCGTCGCCTCAACCGGCGTGACGGTTGCCGGCAGGATGGGCACCCTGGTTTTCATCACCGCGAAGGCCCCGGCCGTGAGGGCAAGGGCCCCGATGACGGCCCATTTTACCGGGGTCACATGAAGGGCGAAAAACGGCACATATTCCGGGTTCCGGGTTTTCAGGGACCGGAGGATCCACCGTTCGAACTGGGGCTCCATGTCGATGGACCTCCAGTCCTCGATGGATAGCCCTTTTTCCCGCAGCTCGTCGCCGGAGGGAAAGACCTGCGACCTGGCCAGGAGGTACTCCATCAGGATGATGAGGAAGACCAGTATGAGGGGTATGTAGTAGGGCATGGTCTTCCCGTAAAATAGCAGGGAATCATATGCGCCGTGAAGTAGAACGGGAATGGCAAAGCCCGCAGCTACGCCCATGGCCCTGTTTATCGGCGAGTCGTACAGCTTCACCATCGAAAGGAAATACCCCATGAGACCGCAGGAGAGGATATGAAGCGGCACCGAGCTGATGAGCCGCACCGGGAGGATCGAGGAGTCGCGGGACAGGGCGTAGATGACGTTCTCCAGGGCGGCGAAGCCGAGGCCGAGAAACATGGCGGATACGATCCCGTTCATGACGGTAAAGTCGTTTTTCATCCGGTATATGAGAAAGCCGATGAAAACGAGGGCGCCCGTTTTTTCCACCAGGGCGGCCCGGATGAATCCCCGGATGAGGGCGTTGCCCGGAGGGACAAGGTCCCGGCAACACCATGCGGCGACAAAAAGAACGGACCCGAGGAATATCCCGTAAAAGAAAAACTCCAGGTGCCCCAGCAGATCGGACTTTACCCGAAAATGACGTCGGTAAAAAAGATATATCGCCGCTACGGGAATCAGCCCGGCCGCCAGGGCCGGCGCTATTGAAGATGCGTTCAAACCGTTTTCTTGTTCTTTTTCCTGATAATGTTGATGGCCATAATCGACCCTGCGCTGACAATGACTCCACCGATTACGATGATCCATAGAACAGCCGGATGAGCAGAACCGATAGGCAGGTACGCCGCCAGTCCGGAAGCCGGCTCGGGCCCGTAGGCGGCGCACAGGAGCCACGCGTTTTGAGTACAGGCGGTTTCCCTTTGGGAAAGCCACCCATTGCCTGTGAGAGTCAATAATCCGGTCCAGCCATTACAAGGGGAAGTTGAATTACAAGATGTAGTGGACCAAACAGGAACAGTCCCGGACAAAAACGGATTAATACCCCACCAATAGTTACCGCAATTGCGTTCGCCTTTATATTGCCCTGTAGCATCACAGCCGGTCCAGAAGGGCGTATTCCTGCCGCTTGGGTCAACCAGTGTCGCGGGTGAAGCCTTCAGGGTGCCGTTTATCAAGTTTGCCCAATTATCCGCGATTATGGTCCCCCCGGGCGTGGTTATGGGAAGTTGATCCGGTATTCCATACGCCGCAGGCATGTTTCGAATCGATACGCTTCCGCTCTTGCAGATAAAGGCGGTGTAGGGAGCCTCTAATCCCGATACGCTTCCCTGGGCAACGCATTTCGAATCCGCTCCATCAGGGCCCCCCATATCGCCATTATACAACCCGGCGCTGTAGAGAACGACGCGGTACGAGCAGATCACGCTCACATCCGTCACGTCCTTTGTAGCCTTTCCGGCGCCATTGATAACGCGGCACGGTTTGATCCCGGCCTGTGACCTGACGGTTACATTATAATTAGAGTCCTTTACCACGGGCTCCTTGAAGGTGAAGCTCCCGTTCGCGTCCATGGTGATATCATCACCGGCGTTGTTCTGGAGAATTATGCTCCCCTCTTTCAGGCCCTTTACCGTACCGCTGATTTTGTATGTTATGGTCGAGCAGTTCACTTCAAGCTGTACGGGGCCCTCTACCGGGCCTTCAGCGTTATTTACAGTACAGGATTGCTCATTCGGCTTGGAAGTCATGGTGACCCTGTACCTTCCTCCCTTCACAATCGGCTGGTTGAAGAGATACGACCCATCGGAATCGATTGCCAGGGGTTCGATGCCGTTGTTGAGGAGATTGAGCTTTCCCGCGAGGCCTGTTACCTTGACGCTCACCGGATAGCTTCTATAAGAACAGACCACGATGATATCGTCCACTTCGGACAGGGCCGTTCCCTTGGCGTTGAACACGTCGCAGACGGGCCCTGCAGGCTGTTCCTTGATGGACACGTCATATTTTTCTCCTCTTTTTATCGTCGATGGGAATTTGAAAGGGCCGTCCCCGTGTATCGTCAGTTCGTCGCCGCTGTTGTTGCTGAGGACCAGCGTGCCGCGGAGCCCGCTCACGGACCCTCCTATGGAATTGTCTTGATCACTGAGGGCTATCATGGCCAGATAATTTTTTTTAAAGTCATTTTCGCCGGTATCGTCGCATACGATCAGTATGGATAACGACATTATCAAAAGTATCAGGGGGAGGATCTGGCGCGTGATAAAAGATTTTTTCATTGGGACGTTCCTTGCCGGTAATTGATTATAAAGCGATAGACATGCCGTGTTGATTTATTGTCATGGCAATCAGGTGCTATATTTGCGAGAAATTTCACATTTGTAAATACCGCCCCGTACTGATATCGATCACTATAAATATCGTCAATCCCTTTTTCAATCATATCCAAGAATTCACCCCGACCTGTGTTCATTGACGTGAATTCTGGAATCGCGTAATGTCCCCTCCGTCAGCAAGAAAAGCAAGGGCCATTACCAAATACCGTGCAATTTCCAGATATTAAATTTTTATGACAACAAACACTTACCTATGATAGCGCATTTTTCCGGCTGCGTTCAACACATGTTTATCCCTTGACTTTTTAAAACAATGCGGTATAAATCCGGTAATGGAACTTTTCTCAAAGAGCTCCGGGTCACGAGAAATACCCTTCACTGCCGGACCGGGGCCTTGGAATTTGAAGCATATTTTTTCAGGAAACGATGTCAACCATGGCAGACCAGAACCCAGCAGCCGGAAGCGCGCAATCATCCGATGGAATGACAGCGGGTGTATATCACGGCCCGGCGCCCGCCTTCAGCGGCCATTACCTTCGTAACGCCCTGAAGATGGGGCATTGCGCGCCCACGGTGCTGCAGACCCTGTTGGAAAAACAGGGCCGCGCCGATGATGCGATGGTCAGGGCTGCCGGCGGCCTGGCCGGCGGCATCGGCGGGCCGGGTGAATGCGGCGGCATCTGTTCGCCGCTGATATTTTTCGGGCTGCTGCACGGGCAGGACAGGGATGACAGCGGTTTACCGCGCGCCATCAGCCTGGGCCAGGCCTACCTGAGCCGCTTCCAGGAGGTTCACGACGGCACCAGGTGCGGGGAGATCGGAGGCAGGGGCATGGGCGCTTGCATAAAGGCCATGTGCCTGTCTCCGGCCCTGTTCGAAGAGGTGTCGAAAAACGAAATGGCAGCGGCCGCCGAAATGCCCCGGGAGACCCGCGAAGCGTATAAAAAATTGCTCGCCGCGTTTGAGGGCAAAGGTTTCCACTGTGCACACGATGTTTTTCGCGGCCTGGACGGCACGGTCGCGGTAACCGGCGACATGCGCAAGGCTTCATGGATTTTTCTGGGGGGCCTGGCGCTTACGGGCAGTACCTGCGGAGCGCTCGCGGCGGGTGTCATGGCCATCAGCGCCGCGGCCGGAGGCATTGAGCGCAGCTATGCGCGGACCCTGCGGATGATCGTGATGATGATGACCGGCAACAAGCGCGCATTGAGCGATGAGGTCAATGCCGTCAACCGGGCTGTCCGGCTGGCCGGAGGCCTGGCCTCATGGTTTGAGGAAGAATACGGTTCGACGCGCTGCTCCGAGTTGACAGGCGCGGATTTCTCGTCGCCCCGTTCGGTTGAAGAGTTCTGCGCTTCGGGCTTCGGACGCTGTGAAACGATAACGCGCGGGGTCGCCGGAAAGGCTGCAGAAATATTGAAAGAAGACCGGGCCAGGCCGTTACGATGACGAGCTAAATGTAAGGCCCCTGCCCGGTATTTTCCCTGTTCACATGGACAGAATTCAGTTCGGATAGCACTGATTCTGCCGCTTTGTCCGGATCCGATGAGGGAGCAGAATCCTGAATAATCAAACGGGCAGTTGCGCCCGGCACCAAACCCTTATGTATCCTGACGAATGGCCCAGCCGCCGCATGCATGGATATCAATGACAGGCATCACATCTTTTCGTTGCATCAATGGAAGAATGATATTTTTCAAAATTGCTTTTATGATTTTTCCCGCCCCGCATTTCATTATCCCGGGCAATTCTCCTGGCGATTTTGTCCCATGTTCCGGTAATCAAAAAGCTTTTCTTTATATCCTTCCATATCTCAACCAGCAGGTCAAACGGCAGTGTAAGCGTCATCAAATCAGCCGGAAGATTCGCCCTTGCTGAAACATCATGAAGCCCCCAGACAGCTTTTTTGATGCCGCTGCGCCCGTACTTCAGCGGCAGTGCGACAACGGACCCGCATCCGGATGAAAACCCTGTCACAACGCGGTCATTATCGAGGGGCGCGCCAAAATGTAGTAAATAGACAAGCGCGCTGAGCTGGTCGGGATTCGCAAAAAATATGACCAGTTCGGGCTTTTCAGAGCCGGTAAACAGCTCGAGGGGCTTGAAAACGGCAAAGCCTTTTGATTTTTCCGGATATCTTGCCCACCTGATGTATTTTTTTGCCAGCGCAGGGGTTTTTACAAACCGCTCACACAGACTCCCGACTACAGGCGCGTGCGACAGGAAGTACTCGGCCCCTGTAAACAGCCTGTCCCTGAATCCGAGAAAAAAGGCGGCGCAGCCGGGCAGAGACCTATCATCAAAGGCGTACGTTTTGCCCTTTGCGCTTGCCAGTATCCTGGGCATGATGCATCCATTTCCCGGATTTTTAATTACACTTGCCCCTTCCGGTTTTTTGTCAGTGAAATGAAAGCCCACCGGTGAGTATTTCATTACCAGTTTTTCCCTGAAATCCCTGCTTATTTGCGACGGCTTTATCATAGGTTCACCTGCTGCAGCATTGTTATTTGCGTCACCGCGATTTTTGCGGCCATCCTGCGAATTATTACCGCAGGCATTTATAATGCCCAAAGAAGCGGCGGTTACTGCCGAGTTGATCGCTATTTTTATGAAATTTTGCCTGGTGATGCTCATAATTAATTTCAGGGTTCAATAATTCCGGTATCCGGTCGTTCGCTTTTTTTATTTTTCCAGGGTTTTAAAACCGATATGAACAGGGCAAATATTAAACTGGCGACCTGGAAGCCTCCGAAATACCACAACAGATGCTTGGTATTCATATATATCTGATTCATTAATGCATTCATCCCTTCCGCTTTTGAGAGAGGTGGCAGACTGTTAAGCCACGGTCCGAGAAAGAACGTCCCTGACAGGATCCCCCAAAAAGTAATGGCCCATTTAACGGTTATCCATCTATGTTTAAACCAGCCCCAGTTTGTAAAAACCGAATAAACAACTCCTGTAAGAAAACACCCGATTGCCCCGGGAATAATGATAAAATCATCTATGAATTTCATTGAAGCATCAATCCCGTACAGGTCCATTCCCTCCTCGGGATGCAAAAAAATATTTATCAAAAGAAGGCTGACTGCAGCGCCTGCCCAGATAGAACAGAAAAAAACATGGATGGATTTCAGCCACCGCTGGCCTCCCGGACTAAGCTTTTTCATGATACCTGCTCCGGATAAAAATTTCGGTTCGTTCCGGCTGATACAATTGTCAGCACGATTACACAATGGATATAGTTGCACGAGCAACCTTTTTGTCAATAAATAAGTTGCCGGAACAACTATTTTTTAGTATACTCATTTACAGGTGAGCGGGCATGCTGAAAATGGTCTTTGAAGATAGCTGCCGCGGCATAGCATGACACAGGGAAAGACATGATACCTCAGTTTTTAGACGATGCGCTGGGATTCAACTTATACAGGACAGGCCTGCTGTTCAGAAGGGAGCTGGCGCGCGTCCTCAGGGAGTTCGGGATTACGCCGGAGCAATGGACCCTCATGGCGACATTGTGGTTTACCGGGAAGCCCGTAAAACAGGGAGAGATCGTGCGCCTGACAATGAAAGACAAGCATTCAACGTCCCGGATAATCCAGCGGCTGGAGAGGGATGGCTTGATAGTAAAGAAAACGGATGCGGCAGACGCCAGGATCACGCTGATACAGTGCACGCCCAAAGGCAACGCCCTGAAAAGCAGGATTCCGCGGAAAGTGACCGAACACTTTGCTGTCGTATTGGAAAAGTACAGCGATGAGGAAGTGAAAAGCATGGTAACGTCGCTCAAGAAACTGCGCAAAACGCTCGGTGACTAACGAATAAGCGCATACGGAATTCTATCTTGAAAATTTCAAGGCCCCTGCCCATTATTTTCACTGTTGGCAGGGACAGAATTTTTTTCAGATGATACTGGTTGTGCCGCTTTGACCGGACCCGGTGAGGGAGCAGAATCCTGCATAATCACCGGGGGTATCTGGCGGGTAACGCTAACTGGAAAGCTTCGTACCGAGGGTCTCGGCAAGCTTCCGCACCTGTTCGGACTGCTGGTGCATCTGCGCCGCGCCGGCAGAGTTTGCCTGGGTGGTTTCGTTGATCCCGGCGAGGGCCCTGGTGATTTCTCCGACGGCTGTCTTCTGCTCCTCGGTCGCTATTCTCATCTCCTCTGACGACGCGATCCCGCGCTCGGCCTCCGAATTGACGGTATCGTTGATTTCCTGCTGCCGTTTCATCTTCACGGAAATATCGTTGATCATTTCATTGATCCCATTTATGCCCTCGATGATGCGGCGTATGCCCGAAACCGTTTCATCGACCGCCTTTTTGCCCCTGGAGATCTCCTCGTTATTGCTCCTGATGTGGGCGTCAATCTCGTTGATGCTGGAGGATGTCTGGTCCGCGAGCTTGCCGATCTCATCGGCGACAACGGCGAACCCCCTGCCATGTTCCCCCGCCCGCGCGGCCTCTATGGCCGCGTTCAGAGAGAGAAGATTGATCCTGTCGGATATGTCGTTGATGATCCCGACTATGTTCTTCATTTCTTCGGAGCTGCTGATTATCGTGCCCATGCTCTCGCTCATGGTCTTCATCGATTCCCCGCTGCTGTTGGCCCCGCCCACGATTTCCTTTGTCGAACCGAGGGCCCTGACAATGGTTGTTCCCATATCGGTAATGGCCCTTGTCTGCTCATGTATTTTCTCCAGAAGGTTTTCCATCCTGGAATGCTGTTCCTTCGCGCTGCCGGCAATGGTGTCGATGCCTGCCGAGACCTCCTCGATTGAGGCCATTATTTCCTCGGTTGTCGCCGCCTGGCTCTGGGTGTTTCCCGAAAAGACAGAGGCGGTCGTATTCATATTCTGCGAGGAGGACGTCAGGTCGCGCGAGACATCGGCGATCGATTTCATCAGGTCCTGGTTCTTCGAGAAGCCCTCCTGTATCTGGCCTGCCTGCCTCTCCATGTTGTCCAGCGACTGCTTGTTTATGATCGTGATGAAAATGCCGACCACGAACGTGAATAAAAGTGAAAAACCCGAGTCGATCACTCCCAGCTTTGCCGACTGCAGCTGCATTCCCTCAAGACTGCCACGGGCCAGAAAATAAAAAGTCACATTGCCGAGAAAAAACATCAAAAAAACGGCAACAATAAAATATCTTTTACAGAAAAGTATCGTGCCCGCAAGAATCGCGAACATGAAATATATGTATGTGTTGTAGCCGTTATGAATATCCCTTCCCAGTTTTGCCAGCAGGCCGGCGCTTACGCCGAATGCCGCGATTCCGAAAATGATGTTCGCCGCGAGGTTGTATCGGCCGGACTTCAGAATCGCCAGGCTGATCAGGCCCGAGATCAGGACCGTCCATATGACAATTCCGGCCTGCAGGACCATGTGCGGTATGAATAGTACGAAGGCGATGAAAATCAAAGCCATCAGGATGACGGTCCAGATGCATAAAAACATCAGCGCCCGCGCCTTTCTCTGGATTATGAAATCGGCGGTTTCGTAACGGGAAAGAAAATAACTGGCGATCGCTTTCATCGGGACCTCATGCAGTCTTTGATACAAATGTATTTTTTACACGGGGGATCAGGACACAATCAAACATTATTCAAAAATCCCGGGCAATCGCTTTTTATATTCCAGAAATAATCATCCCGTCAGAACTTGATCTTCCCGGACTGGATATCCCGGTGCAGTTCAGGGGTGATTTCCGCGTATGTCCGTGACTGCGGGTCGAGGAAATAGAGCGGATCAGAAACAAGGCCCGGATCGAATCCCTCGTTCTGCAGCGATGTCTTCACCTGCTTGAAGGTCGAGGTCGCGTCTTTCTCCTTTCGAACGCGCACGAAGTACGGCCGGGCATAGACCGGCAGGTTAGCCTCAACATATGCGGCAAAATTTTTCCAGTTGAAACTGTTCCCCGGCAGCAGGGTCAGGGCCGCCATGCCGCACCGCCCCTCCGCGCCTTTCACGGTCACGCCGTAGACATTGCAGTCCTCGATGCCGCCAAACCGGTTCAGGATGTCCGCCACCTCGTTGGTCGCGACCAGCTCGCCCTTCCACTTGAACGAGTCGCCGAGCCGGTCTACGAACGACACGTATCCGCCTTTATGGAGCTTGAACAGATCGCCGCTGATGAAATACCGGTCGCCTTTGCGGAAGACATTTCCGATGATTTTTTCATTCGTCGCTTTCCTGTTACCCTTGTAACCGGAAAAGGGGCTGTGGTCGTTGATTTTCGCCAGGAACATCCCCGATTCGCCGGGCCTGCACTTGACCGCGAACCCGCGGTTGTTCCGGATGATCTCCCCTTTCTGCAAATCGTATCGGGCGACCTCCCCCATCCGCACCACCCCCGCGCTGCTGAGCTTCCCGATCATCCCCGGCTTGCCCTTTATGTTTATGAGCCCGCCCACGCCTTCGGTTGCGCCATACACTTCGACTATGCGCTTGATCCCGAAACGCCGCTGGAATTCCTCCCAGTAGTCGCCCCGCATCCCGTTTCCAAGAATATAGTGAAGGGTATTATCGGCGTCGTTGTCCTTCCTCGGCTGGTTGTTCAGGTAGCGGCACAGCTCGCCCACGTACACAAACAGCGTCGCGTTGTACTTCCTGACGTCGCTCCAGAAATTCGAAGCCGAGAATTTACTGCGGAGGGCCAGGGTGCCGCCGCTCATCAGCGTTGTAGGCCAGGCGATGTTGATGCCGCTGTTGTGGTAGAGGGGAAGGCAGCAGTACTGCACGTCGTCCGATATGGCCTTGAGACACATCCCGCCCAGCGCGTAGCCGAGCTGCACCCACTTGTGGTGGGTCAGCACCGTGGCCTTGGGCATGCCCGTTGTCCCGGAAGTGTAGATGTACTCAAGGACATCTTTCGTGGTGATCGGATAATCAATGACAGGATTGCTTACCGGCTGGCGATTGAGGATCGGGCCAAGTTCGATCATGCCGGCGGGCGCGATAATATCGGCGCCGTCCGTTTCGATATAGACATTCCCGGGACCCGAAAGCTTGACGTCATCAGACACGGCGAGATAATCATCGGCATACTCGCGCCCGACAATGGCCGCTTTCGCCTCGATAATATTGAGAGCGTGCGCGAGCGCTTTCCCGCGGATATTGCCGTTCACCAGCGCCGGCACCACGCCGATTTTCGCAAGGCCGGCATGGATTATCAGGAACTCCGGGCGGTTGCTCATGAAGAGCGCGACCGTGTCTCCCTTCGTTAATTTCATTGTTCGGAAAAAATGGGCATAGCGGTTTGCCGCCTCGTTGAAATCACGGTACGAAATGACCCGGTCCTCAAAAAGGATCAGCGGTTTGTCCGGCCGCCGGGAGGCCTGTTTTTCCAGTACGCTCCCGACCGATATCGCTTTCCCTTTTTTCAGGGTGACCGCGGCCACGGTGCCCTTTACCTGTGAATGCTTGCGTTTGATTGACCTGATCATAAAAACCTCCCGATTCATGACCTGATTCATTTGCGGGTAATAACCTTCCGGCAACATATATATCATTATTGAACATGTTCAAATTTGTCAATATTTTTTTTGAACGTGTTCAATTTATTTATAGCAGAAGGCCAATTTAGTATTGGCAAAAATAGGCCCCTGGTATGGTAATGAATACCTGATATACCGTCACATGACGAAAGACCAGCCACGACACCCAGTGGACACGCGGGAGAGGCCATTGAACAGGGAAGAAAAAGCCAGGGATATAAAAGCAAAAATCATTTCCATTGCGTATGAACTCTTTATAGCACAGGGGTATAAAAAAACCACGATCAGGCAGATCACCAAGAAGGCGGGGGTGCTGACCGGCTCGCTGTATCACTTCTTCAGGGACAAGGAGGATATGCTCCTCCAGATCGTCATTGACGTGTATAACACGATAATGGAAAAAGCCGGCGAGATCATCGGACCCGAAACCGATCCCGCGCTGAGATATGCGCTTATTTACGCCCTCGAGATGAAGGCAGTCGAAAAATATGACCGCGTGGCCGAGCTGTATTACGAATCATACAACTCCTGGCGAATAACTGAAAAGATGGTCAGGATGAACGCCGGCAGAAACCGCGACTTTTTCCATAAGTACAACAAGGGCTTCACCGACCAGGACTATTACATCAAGACCCTTGCCCTGAGGGGGATGAGGCTCAGCTTCATCGCGGAAAGGTTTTTCAGCGGGACCATTGATTTCAACATCAAGTGCCCTCTTCTCATCGAGACCGGACTCAGGATGTTCAATGTTCCCGGAAACAGGATAAAACCGGCAATCGACAAGGCCATGGCCGCGGTTAAGGACGACCGGTACACGATTCAGGGTTTCCGGATTTAGACTGATTTTTCCCCGGCGATACATCCTGCCTGATCTATCCGAACCTTTTCGCAATACCCGGAACAATGCTGCTGCCGGCAATCCACATGAATCACCGGATCATTCAGTCGAATCATCCGCAGCCCCCTGCCGTGTACCGGAGCCGGTTATGAAGTCCCGGTCGAGAAACCGCGGATTCGGATAGGAATAGAATCCCCTGCCCGTCTTCTCGCCAAGTTGCCCCCGGTCGACATAGTGCCTGATGAATTCCGCGTTCTTCGCCTGCTGCGGGTTTTTCAGGAATTCGGCCCAGTAGCGGGTGATCTTCCAGACCGTGTCGAGCCCCACGCTATCCATGATGCCGAAGGGACCGGTCACCATGCGGGTCACGCCCATCCAGGAACGGTCAATGTCCTCGACCGATGCGACGCCGTTTGACGCCAGGGTCTGTGCGGACTGGAACAGGTTCATCAGCATGAAATTGAACACGTAGCCCGGGCTCTCCCGCCCCATCACGATCGGAGTCTGGCCGATCTGCACGGCGAAGTCCCTGACAAGCGCCACTGTTTCAGGCGACGTTCCCGGGTGCGGCATCACGTCTACGATGGTGCTAATCCGCACGTCATGAAAATGGAGCGCGGCCAGTTTGTCCGGCCTTTTCGTGGCCTGGGCGAACATCGACGGAATAAGGGTCGAGGTGTTCGTGGTGAAGATGGTCCTCTCCGGGCACAGACCGTGCAGTGTCGAAAAAATCTCACCCTTCAGTTTGGGGTCCTCGGGCACCGACTCGCTTACAATGTCCGCATCGCGGGCAGCTTCTTTGATGTCGGTGGTCGTTCGTATTCGTCTCATCGCCGCATCCCCTTCATCGGCGGTTATTCTCTGCCATTTCACGAAGCAGTCCAGCATCTCACGGATCCTCACCACCGCCTTCCGGAGTGTGTCGTCATTGACGTCGTAGAGCATGACATTGAATCCATTGATACTGCAGGGCACGGAAATCTGCTGGCCCATCGTGCCCGCGCCTACGATAAGTACGTTTGTAATATCCTCGCTTTTCATAATCCATTCTTCTCCTGATACTGTTATGTAAATCATTCCAAACGCCGCCGATTGATCTATCATGGTTTTCCATTCATTACGGAAAGCAGTGACCGCGATGATCAATACATGACAGTGCGTCATCTTCTTGGGTCAGAAAGGAAAACCTGAATACGCTCACGTGTCCTTTTCAAATACCATGTCCTCACTTTTTTTAATGTCCGCCGGGTAGTGGCGCGAGCTGAGCCAGTAGCACGCCGAACCGGCAAGGCCGCCGCCGGCGGTTATCAGGAGACCGATTTTAAGTCCCCAGGCGCCGCCCCCGATACCGTCCGAGACGGCGCCCACCAGCAGGGGGGACCATCCGCCGCCCAGCACATAACAGCAGAGGGCGTTCATCCCCCAGGACACGCCCTTCAGGGCGGGAGGCGCCACGTCCTGCGTGACGGCGCTCACCGCCGGTATGGGAACCACCAGGAAGATGCCGAATATCAACCCTGTGATGAAACCGATGCCGCTGATATCGAAATAAATCATCAGCAAAAAGAGCAGCGTCGCCAGGAATAGCCCCCATGCGGCGGTGAGCATTCGTCCCCGGGCGTTTCGTTTCTGCCACAGGTCGGCCGCAATTCCCCCGGCGATGGCGCCGAAGAGGGCCATGACGGCGATAATGCCGGCGACCGACCCCGCCCGCTGGGCGTCCGCATTGTGCGCGCGCATATAAAATGCAGGCCCCCAGGTGAGGAATGAAAAGGCCATCAAGTTCTGCATGGCATACCCGAGATATATCCATTTCAGGGTCGGTATGCGGAAGAGGGCCCTCACGGTCTGCAGAAAGCCGATGCGTTTCCCTTTTTCATCGCGGTGGATCACGGTCTTGTAGTCCTTCATGAAGAGCGCCAGGAGTCCAAGTATGATGCCGGGCACCGCGAAGATGTAGAAGGGGGCCCTCCACCCATACCACTCCGCCAGGGCACCGCCGAGCAGTATTCCCAGTGCCGACCCTACGGGTATGGCCAGGTTGAAGAAGCCCATGGCCCTGCTCCGCGATTCCTTCGGGAAGGCAGCGGCGATGAGCGGCATTCCGCCGGAGGTGAAGCCCGCCTCGCCGGCCCCCACGAGAGCCCGGGGCACGAGAATGCCGGCGAAGCTCCTCCCGAGGCCGGTGATCAGCGTAAAAATGCTCCAGACAACAGCCATGATGCTGATGGTCTTCTTGCGGCTCCACCGGTCCACCATGAAGGCCGCCGGGAAGGAGAAGAGGGCCATGCTCATGAAAAAGACCGTCTGTATGATTCCCATCTGGGAATCGGTGAGCCCCAGGTCGCCGCGGATGTACTCCGTGGTGATGGAGAGCACCTGCCGGTCCATGTAGTTGATCATGTACAGGAGGCTGCACACGATGAGGATGTACCAGGAGGCCCGCCTGCTGATAACGAGTTCTCCGATCTGTTTTTTTGTATTCATTGCTCCTCCTGGTTTATGAAATTACTATTTGATATGCGCATAACAACCAACTCGTTACAGGGCGATCGGTTTTCATACTTTTTCAGCATCAGTAATCGTATTCTTTCTGCCATGATAATACTCCGGGTTCGTTGTTATCTGTTGTCCGAACTGCCTAATCCTCCACGATTTTCTCCTCGAACATGGCCATGGCAATCGATCCAGGCCCGATAACCGCGGGATCGCTGACCACGTTGATGCAGGTGGTCTTCCCGGAGGCGAAAGCCTCCTCCAGGGCGGGCCTGATGTCGCCCGGTTTTTCCACCAGGATCCCCTTGCCGCCCAGGGCCTCGACGGCGCTGTGGTAGGGGACGAAACCGATCTCCACCGTGCCGGGGACATGGTGCCCGAACCGCGCCTTCATGCTGTTCGAGGTCATGCCCCAGAGGCTGTTGTTGTTCACCACGATCACGATGGGCAGATTGGTCCGTATCGCGGTTTCCACCTCCATGAAATTGAAGCCCATGGCCCCGTCGCCGATGAAGCAGAGTACGCGCCTGCCGGGATTCACCAGCTTGGCCGCCAGGGCGTAGGGGATACCCATGCCGAGGCAGCCGAAGAGGCCGGACATGATCTCGTTCCATTCGGCCCGGCAGGTGCGCGTGGTGAGGACCCAGGACATGGTGTCGCCACCGTCGGCCACGACGATGTCGTCCTCCCTGTCGAGGAAATCATCGATTTCGCGCGCGAGCCTCCCGGGGTTGATGGGCACAGCGTCGCTGCCGGTGTTGGCGTTCCCCGCCTTTTTTGACGCCGCGTCGTTCTCCCGGAGTTCCTTCACCCAGCCGGAGAATTTTTGTTCCAGGGAATTCCCGAGGTTCCCGGAATCGACGATCCGGTTGCATTCCGCGATGAGCGCCCTGATGTCGCTGCAGATCGCCAGGTCTATGGAGCGGTTCCTGCCGATCTCCTCCGGCTCGATGTCCACCTGGATGAGCTTCGTCTCCCTGCGGAGAAAGGCCCCGCATGCGCTGTACATGTCAATCCGGTTGCCCAGGAAGACGATACAGTCCGTGCCGGTGATCGCCAGTCCGGAGCAGCCGGGCCGCAGCGGATTGGGCGTCTCAAAGCAGAGCGGGTGCGTGTCCGGCACGATGCCCCGGGCGAACTTCAGCGTGAAGATCGGTATCCCGGTCTTCTCGACGAATTCCCTGAGCTCCCTGCCCGCGCCGGAATAATAAGCGCCGCTTCCGGCGACTATCAGGGGCTTTTCCGATTTCCCGATGATCTCCATCATGGCGCGCGCCTCCGCCGCGTCCACCGGCCTCGATGCTACCGCCGTCTTCAGGCGCGGCACCGCCAGGGGATCCACCTGCGCGTCCAGCACGTCGATGGGTAACTCGAGAAAGACCGGCCCGGGGCATCCGTGGGTCGCATGGCGGAAGGCCATGTCAATGTACTCGGGGATGCGCTCGGCCTTGAGGCATATGAGCGATTTCTTCACCACGGAATCCAGTATCGGCTCCTGCCGCATGTCCTGCAGGCCCAGTTTTTCGTGCGACCTGGCGCCGTGCGCCCCGGCGATCAGGATCACCGGAGAGTTCGAGAGCCGGGCGTTCACCATGGCCGACACGGTATTGGTGAATCCCGGTCCGAAGGTGACCAGTATCACACCCGGCTTCTTCGTCATCCTCCCGTAGGCCTCTGCCATGAAGGCGGCGGCCTGCTCGTGGCGGGCGGAGATGATCGGTATCCCGGCGGCCTCCGCCGCCCTCGCCACCGGCGTGCTGCTCTCCCCGGGCACGGAAAAGATGTACTGCACCTCCCACGCCCGCAAGGCGTCGGTGATGAGGCGCCAGCCTCTTGTTGATTCGATTTTTGTATTCATTCCATTTCTCCTCGTATTGTGATAAGCTGTATTGACGATCCCCCGCCCGCTGCGCGATAAAACCTACCGCCCCAGCAGGTTCTCCTCCCTGAGCCACGCCAGGCTGTCGGCGAGCATGGCGCGCAGGGACGTGGTGGAAAAGCCGAGATCCCTCACCGCCCTGCGGTCGTCGCATCTAAGGTCGCCCACCAGTCGCATGTACTTCGCCGGCGTCATCGAGGGCTCCCTGCGGCTGATGAGCGCTGCGGCCATGACCGCGTAGGTGACGAGCTTCAACTTCCAGGGCGGCAGCACTTCTTCAGTGACCTCCTTCCCCAGCATTCTCTGGATCTCCTGGATTACCTCCCGGAAGCTGGCGTGCACACCGCCGAGGCAGTAGTTCGATCCCGGCACGCCTTTCTCCGCCGCGGCGATGTGCGCGCGCGCCACGTCCCTCACATGGGCGAAGGTGCCGCTGCCGGGAGGGATGGCGCTGAGCCTGTCGTTGTACACGGCGCGTATGATTTGCGACCAGTTCACCCTGTCGTGAGGGCCCAGGACGTTGCAGGGATTGAGTATCACCGCCTGGAGGCCGCTGCGGACCCCTTTCCGCACCTCCTCCTCGGCGAGGTACTTGGTGATATGGTAGTTGGCCCCGCGTTCCGCCGCGTTGGATTTCGTCTCTTCGGAGATGGGGACGCCGGGGTGGTACCCGTAGGCCGATATCGACGAGGTGTGGACGAATCGCCGGGCCTTCCGCTCGATCGCCGCGGCCACCACGCGGCTCGTGCCGGTGACGTTGATCAGGTACTGCCGTGCGTTGTTGCGGTTCCAGGTACTGGTGTCCCCGGCCAGGTGGAACACAGCGTCGACCTTCTCCGGGATCGTGTGCAGCAACGATTCGTACTCAAGAATGTTCCCCTCCCCGGGAATCACCCCGAACCGTTGCAGCTGCCGGAGATCCTCTCCCGGCAGGTGGAGCGCGTAAATCTCCCAGCCGGCGGCCGAAAGTTCGCCGATGAGGTTCAGTCCCAGGAATCCAGTGGAACCGGTGACGAAGGCTTTTTTCATGGCATCTCTCCCGTGAACTGTACCGCGCCGGATGCCGATTTACGGTGGCGCGTGGTACATCATGTTGTTATGAGCTTTGCAAGCTCGGGAGAAATATAGGCTGGAACGGGATACCGCGCATTAACCTAGGTTAACGGGTCAGATTTTTCCGAGTTTTTTTCTCGTCCTGCTGAGGGCGACGGGGGTGATGCCCAGGTATGATGCGATGTAGTGCTGGGGGATCCGCTCCTCGAATCCCGGATAGCTGCTGAGGAAGGTAAGATAACGCGTGGCCGCGTCCTCCGACAGGAACCCGCGCTCCCTCTTCTCCTTCTCGATAAAGAGCCTTTCCACGTACTTCCTCGTCAGCGTGTTCCAGCAGGAATTGTTTTCCATGAGGCTGTTGTAATCTTGAAGCGTGATGCAGGAGAGGACGCTGTCCTCAAGGGCCTGGATCGCGTACCAGGAGGGCATTCCTTCGATGAAGGCGCTGAATGCGCTGAGAAAATGATTTTCGTTCCTGAAGACCAGGGTCCGGTCTATACCCTCCTCGGTGATGTAATAGACGCGGAATATGCCGGAAAGTATATACCCCATCTTGTCCGGGACCTCACCGATGTCGATGAAGTGACGGTTTTTCCCCACCCGCAGGAGTTTTGACATCCCGGCGGCCCGCCGTAGCTCCACCTCGGGGATCTCGCAGAACTTCAACAGCTCCGCGCGCATCTGTCTCCGGTATGATTCCATCTCATCCATAATCGCCCTCCGCCAGCAGGCCTTCCTGAACAGGTACCGGTATGCCATTTAATATATAGGAAAATCCGCCTTATCAGATATAGGCCCATCAGACATAACGACTCTCATCTGGAATGATTACGGCACATCGGGAGGGATATGGCAAGCAGAAAGTTCCGGGCAGGTGTGTTGAAATTTATGACTCCTGTACGGCGCTTTTTCTGTTGAAATAACCCTCTACCTGTGCCAGACTGGCCCCGATATCCGGGGAGCCGCTGCCGCTGTATCCCGGGAAATTCCCAGGATTATACAGCCAGGTAACACATTACAACAGAGAGGCCTGTATGGCCGGCGAGGGGTTCGAGGAATTCTGACGCGCAGCCCTGCCGTCATCCGCGGGGACTGAAACGTCTCCGCGGACCAGCCGTGCAACACCCTGTTCAAGTTGGATCCATGATCCTGCACAGGCATTGACCACGCCTTCGTGGGACATTAATTGATATTGTTAACATATAAAGCACCAAACAGTCTATTTGAGGATGTTGAAATAAATCCGTACCGCCCACGTAATCGCGGCAGCAGTTGCTGAAAAATTTTCGGGTCCCTTACTGATCATAGTATTGATTTTTCTTTATTACTTCGGTATTATTATAACAATGAAATACTAATACGGGCATAATTATTCAGAGTCCCATTTTTTCAGGTGAGAGATATCAATGGATGAACAACGTGTAAAATTGAAATCCTCTTCCTATTTAAAGATAATTCTGCAGCACCTGCCCGATGCGGTTTTAGTAATCGACACAGAGGGACGTCTTCTTGCATGGAACGATGAAATGGAACGTTTGACGGGAATTGCCGGGACCGATATCATCGGAAAGAGCGGATATGAATATTCCCTGCCCCTGTATGGTACGAGAAGACCGATACTAATCGACCTGATCAACAATGAAAATCTCGACATCAGCCACAACTATGAGAAATTCATGCGCACTAACTCGACCATTTACGCCGAAGGCTACTCGCCACAAGTGTATAACGGCCGGGGAGCGTATCTGAGCGGCACCGCGTCGCCGTTATTAGACGAAGAGGGCGACTGTATCGGGGCGATCGAGATAATACGGGATATTACTGACAAGAAAAAAGTAGAACGGGAACTGGAGGAAAGCGAACGCCACTACCGCACCCTGGTGGAAAGTATCCAGTTCGGCATAACACTCATCGACCGCGAGTATAATCTTGTGTGGACAAACCCGGCGCAGGCGAGAATGTTCAACAAGGAGCCCGGCATGTTCAAAAATGTCAAATGCTACCAGGAACATGAAAAGCGCGATTCAGTGTGCCCGCACTGCCCGGGAACCCGGGCGATGGAGACCGGTCTTGTCCATTCGACTGAAACCGTCGGGATCCGCGACGATGGAAGCACCTTCAATGCCCAGGTGACCGCATTTCCCCATTATTCATCTGACGGTACTATACTCGGTTTCATCGAAATCGTTGAGGACATCACCGAGAGGACGAAAGCCGACACGCTTCTCAAGGAATCCCTTAAGGAAAAGGAAACTCTCCTGAAAGAGGTGCATCACAGGGTCAAGAACAATCTGCAAATCATAACCAGCCTGCTCAATCTCCAGTACAATAAAACAGATGATCCATTTCTGGTCGAACAATTTATCATCGCCGAAAACCGTATAAAGTCCATGGCGGCAATTCACGAGGTACTGTACCAAACCGAAAATTTCTCATCGGTCAACTTCGCCGATTACATCAGGACGATTTCCGGGCAGCTCCTCAAGGTTTACGGCAGAGATACCATGAAGCTCTCATTGATTCTCAATCTCGATCCTGTTTTCCTCGGAATCAGCCAGGCCATTCCATGCGGCCTGATTGTCAATGAGGTTCTGACCAATTCATTCAAATACGCGTTCCCGCCGGAATGGTCGGGCAGTCCCGAGATTGAAATATCCATGCGGATCGGAGACGATGACATGGTCGAGCTGATTTTGCGTGACAATGGAATCGGCGCCCCGGTCAAAGATATGAAGGAGAGCAATAAAACACTCGGGATGACGCTCGTTGAAATATTGACAAAGCAAGTTAATGGGAAGTATTCATATGATGTGAACGGCGGGACCCGCTTCACGATAACTTTAATGAAGACCTGAAATGCTTTTTTTGTTGCTATCCAGGTTTTTGTGACCTTGACTAATCCGGCAGAAATGATACAATCATCAAACCTCACACACCGTTCGCATCTTTCATATTCAATTGCGGCTATACCCTTCAGGAAAAATCCCCGAGAGGGACCGTAAATCTTCAGAACCTGGTACATGGTTCGTTGATCTAATAGTATAAGGATTGAACGCGCATAAGGGGAAATAGAATAAAAGTGCTGTAAATTCTGACAGCCCCCTGATACACTTGCTCAGCCTTACAATATCATATCAGCCATTCCAATAAAGTAATGGAGCATACAATATGAAAACCACGCTGTCCATACTGTTGATAATGCTGGCCCTGTATGCCGGAATCGGCCGCCATCCCGGGGTCCGGGCGGAACAGAAGCGCGAAGTAACGCCGGTCTCGAAGGTGGACCGCGTCATGGTCTACCATGACCGCGCCCTGGTGACGCGCGTTGCGCCGTGCGGGGACCTGGAGGCAGGGGCCTACGAGATCCTGTTCAACAACATGCCGTCCCTGCTCCTGGACGACAGCGTCCGGGCGAAGTCGACCCGCGGCGACGTCAAGATACTGGACGTCGAGGTGCGCACCAGCCACCTGGAACAATCGCCCGACAGCAACGTTTTAAAGGCGCAGCAGCATCTTCAAGAGCTTGAGTACAGGCGAAAAACCGTGGATAACCGCATTGCCGTCCTGAAGCGCGCGGCGGAATATCTCGACGGCGTGAGCGAAAGTTTCCTCGGAGTACCGTCGCGCGCCGCCACGGGCGTCAAGGCCAGGGCCCTGGGCCTGCAGTATAAGACAAGGCTGCAGGTCGAGGATTACGACCGCATGCTCTCCTACCTCCAGAAAAAGCAGATGGAGAACGCGACGGCGCTCCAATCGGAGGAAAACGCCCTGAACGCCCTGGATAAAAAGATCGCCCTGGCCAGGGAAAAGCTCACCAAGATGCAGGGCGCCTTCAATACCCTGACGCGGAAAAAGTTCATCAAGGTGACCGTTGAAGTGCAGCAGCGGGGGCCCGTCATCATGGAGGTGTCATACCTCAACCGGAATATCTCCTGGAACCCGGGGTACGATATCCGCGTTTTTACCGAGGAGAAAAGGACCGATTTCACCGGATACGGAGTCGTCGCGCAAAGCAGCGGGGAATCATGGGAAAACGCGAAAATATCCTTTTCGACGGCGCAGCCAGCGGTGCGGGGGTACCTCCCGGAGCTGATCCCGGTGTACGCCACGCTCTCATCAAAGATGCCGCAGGGATCCTCCCGCAAGGGCAGGGACCGCTACGCCTCCCAGCAGCAGCTCAACAAGGCCATCCTTGACAATATCGACGGGATGGGCGGCGCTAGCGGGAAACGGGGCGACGAGGCGATCAGCGACACGTCCCCGGAACGGGGCGCGGAGCGCAAGGTGGGGTCCCTTGTTTTCCATGTCCCCAAGCGCGCCGATATCCCGAGCGACGGGTCCCCCCACCGGACCCCCATCAGCAGGCACGCGCTCCCGGTAAAGTTCGAGTTCCTGTGCATCCCGAAATTGAACACGCACGCGTTTCTCCAGGCGGTGGGTTCCAATACCCTCGACACGCCGATCCTCAGGGGCGACCTCAATATCTTCATGGGGAACGATTTCGTCGGGTCCTCATTCACCGACAACATCCTTCCGGGCCAGAATTTCGAGCTGATCCTGAGCGTCAACGAAAACATCCGGGTCACCCGCTCGCTGGAGGAAAAGGAGGAGATTGAGCCGGGGTTCCTGGGCAACACGAAAAAGATCAATTACAGGTTTCTGATCAAGATCGAGAATTACAGCGGCGGCGAAATCACCATGAACATCTTCGACCAGCTGCCGGTGAGCAGGACCAGCGAAATCGAGATCAGGAACGTAGAGTTCTCCCGCGCGCCGCAGGTGCGGGACAAGAAGGGTATCTGCAAGTGGCAGTTCCCGATGAAATCGAAAGAGACGGTGAACCTTAATTTCTCGTTCACGGTGACGGTCCCCAAGGGCCAGGAAGCGGCGTTTTTCCGGACCCACCTGGCCCCTTCGACCTATCTCGAGCAGCTGTCCCGGGGCGCGGCGGAGGAATATGACGTTGATGAATACCAGAAGCAGGAAAAGGCGCCGGCCCTGAGGATGAAAAAGTACTGATCGGATCCGGTAGAAACGGCACAATCAGTATTAAGCGAACCAACTTTTATCCATATAAACCGGGTTAAACCGGGAAAAAACTGGATGAAATTTCAAGAACCCGGTCCGGAACTTTTCCTGAGAATTAAACAGTTATTTTGCCGGGGCCCTGAACCGGTCGATACCGGTAATGAAAAATTTCTCGGCGGTATATTTATCCACTTCGAACACATAGGGAGATTCGGAAGTGGCGGCGCTGTATTTATCTTCATTCTTATATACAGTGAGCATTATATCCCTGTCATAGGCCTTCACCTGCACCGTGCATACCCGCCGGGTCAGTGCCTCCTTGGACACGTCAGGAAACGAGGAAGCCCGGAGCGGGTCAAGGGTCTGGAGCAGGGAATCGACCGTGGACGCGTTGAGCTTGACGCCCTCGTACCCGCGGCAGGTCCAGTCTCCCCACGAGGGGTCCTTCGCCTGCCTGCCCCCTTTTATATCCGCCCCCTTCTCTTTTTTTTCCGCCTTGGTCCTTGAAAAGGCGTAGGTCATGCCCTGGTATTCCACGGAAAACGACGACACGGCATCACGGGAGATCTTCAAAATTTCCCTGTCCCTGAAATCGTCCAGCGCCTTGTTCAGGACGATATCAAAGGTGCCCTCGGCGAGGTAAATCTCGGGCCGGTCATCGATCTTGACGAACGTGTGCCGGTTCGTTGAGCTCTTTTTCCCGATCTTGAACCTCCGGAGGATGGTCTCGCCCTTCTTCAGAATGACCTCGACGTACTTGTCGGGCGTCAGGTCGTACTTGGCGTAATATCCCTTCGAGGAGATGAGGTCCGTGAGGCGCATATCCTTGAAACGCTTCTCGATCTCTTCGACCTGCTTCGCGTCAGCCGGATAGGCCTTCTCTCCCGCCGCCCATTTCCCGTCCTTCTTGAAGAGCCTGACGACCCCGGCCTCGCGGTTGATGAGTATCTCATCGGCCGCGGCGTCGATGCGGGGCAGCGTGGGTATATCGGGCGAATGCCTCATGTTCGCGATGATGATATACAGGACGAGGACCGCGATGATGGAAACGCTGATCACGATTTTCTTATTCATGGCCCGCCTCCCGGGAAAAACGCTCCTGGATGGCCTTTTTGCGCCGCAGCCGCCTCTTCCAGATCAGGAGCCCCGCCAGCACGACGAAGATGGGGACGCCGCCGATATTGAGCGCCTTCAGGATGATCTTGGTGCTGTCGCCGACCTTGTCCAGCGGGTTGTAGTCAAGGCTCTTGCTGCTCATCTCGGGGATGTGCGAATTGCCCAGCAGGTAATCGGCCATGCTGTGGATGAGAAAGCCGTTGGAGAACACCCTGTCCTGCTCGTCGCCTTGCGACAGGGCGCTTGATATGATCCGCTTTGAATTCATGAGAAAGCCGGACCGGGTTATCTCGGACGAGCCGACCACGATGACCCGCGTCGTTCCCGCCGGGACCGTGCCGTCGACCCTGCCGACGGTGATGGTTTCCCACGTCCCGCGCGGCTTTTTCGGGTCGCCCTGCGGGACGTCCCTCCCCTTGAAATAGCTTTCAAACTTGCCCGACAGGAGGACCGCGACGGGGAATTTTTTCATGTCCTCCTTTTTTTCCGGGGGATTCAGCAGGAAGGGGTTGAAGTTGACCTGTCCCGTCATCTGCCAGCTCTCATCCGAGGACGATACCAGGTCGTGGCGCTCGAGCTTCAGGGCCCCGGCCCTTTTCGCATCGACATTGACGGAGGAAACCTTGATGAAGGCCGCGCCCTTGAGGTATTTCGTCATGCTGAGGTCCTGATTGAAGCCCGCCTTCCTGATGATGGGCACGTAGTATATCTCCCTGACGACTCCCCCGACGGGAGCCTTGGCGCAGTTCGTGTCAAGGACGATGTCCCTGTTCACCGAAATGCCGTAACTCTTGAGGAGGGGATCCAGGCCGGTGTTCACCGGGAGCACTATCGGCTGGCGCCCGAACATGTTCTGCTGCTGGCCCAGGTTGATCTCGTTGAACGAATCCAGGAAGAAGATGGCGCTCTTCCCCTTCATGAGAAACTGGTCAATCTTGAAGAGCTCCTGCTCGGTGAATTCCTTCTGCGGCCCGTTGATGATTATCAGTCCCAGGTCGGCCGGGATCTCTTCGCCGGCCAGGTTGACATCCTTGATTTCGTACACGTCCGAGAGGACCTGCTTCAGGACGGCGCCGCCCTGGGGCGACTGCTGGTCATGGAGGTCCACCTCGCCGTGGCCGGTGATATAGCCGATCCGGGGATTGGAGCTCACCAGGCTGCCCACGGCGTTGTTGATCCGGTCCTGCAGCTTGTCGACTCCGACTATCACGTTCTTGCCCAGGATCGTCGGCGCCACGGGGAGGTCGATGAGCTCGGCCCTGTTCCGGCTCCTGAGCACGATCCCCAGGTACGCCTCGCCGGCGGGGATCGCCCTCCCGGTCCTGTCAATGCCCGCCTTCCAGTTGAGCCTGGTGACGCCGTACTGCGCGGCGGCCCTGGCCGCGTTCTTGTCCGCCGACGGGTCGGCATACTGGAACCGGAGCTTGTCGTAGCTGGACGCGTTGCACCTGTCCACCGCCTCCCTGACCTTCTCCTTCAGGGTTTCGATGCCGTCGATGGGAAGGTTCGCGAGGGCGCCGTCCATGAAGAGCGTCACCTGGATCGGCTGCTTGAGCCCCAGTAAGCCGTCTATCTTGCCCGACATCTTTTCTATGAGCGACGTGATGTTATACTCGAGGCCGGTGGGCTCGGTGACGGCCTCGATCTTCTCCACCACATCGGACTGCTGTATGACCAGGGCCATGTAGGTGCGCCGCACCTTGACCTGGTCGTTCTCGTATTCCTGGCTCTGGACCGGCCTGATGCCGTAATCGCCGGCCTGCTTTTCCAGGTCCTTCTCGTCCACGATCTCGTAGCTGAAATACTCGTTGCCGTAGTAATCGTATTCCTCCAGGAGGTCCTTCAGGTAGCGGTAAATCGACGTGTGCTGGGCCGGAAGGTCCCGGGAAAAGAGGACCTTGATCTTCAGGTTTTCCTTGAGGTTCGAAACGATGTCCCTGCTGCGGTCCGACAGGGAGAAGGTATTGTTGCGGGTGAGATCGCACCGGAAATTCATGGTGACGCCCACCAGGTTGATCAGCACGATTATGACGATGTAGAGGACGAGCTGGACGCTGCGCCTCCGGCCGGGCGCCGTCTCCGGTTCGTTTCCCTTCAGGTATGAAACGGCCCTGGCGGCCCATCCCTGTATCGCGATGGTGATATCCTTTACAATATCCTTAATTTTCATATACTGCTATCTCCGGTCATCAAGGATTTTTGTCGTCAGGAGGATTGATATGACAATGATCGAAAGAAAATAGACGAGGTCCCGCGAATCGATAATCCCCCGCGATATGTTCCTGAAATGGTAGTCGGTCCCGAGATATTCGATGAAGGCGAGTTTCGCCGGCAGGAAGATGGTTATCTTGTCGATGAGCCAGAGAAAGAAGCACGCGGCGAGGCCGCCGATGAAGGCTATGATCTGGTTCCTGCCGAGGGACGACGTCAGGACCCCCACGGACGAATAGGCCCCGGCGAGGAGGATCGATCCCAGGTAGCCGCCGATGAGGGGGCCCGCGTCCGGCGACCCGACAATGACAATGGTAACGAGGTATATCAGCGTGGGCGCCAGCATGATGGATACGAAAGCGGTCGCCGCCAGGAACTTGCCCACCACCGCCTCCGCCGTCGTCACGGGAAGCGTCATGAGCGTCTCGATGGTGCCGCTGTGAATCTCCTCGGCAAAGAGCCGCATGGTGATGGCCGGCACCACGAGCGTCAGCACCAGGGGAAGGAACTGGAAAAATCCCCGCATCTCCGCCTGGTTGAAATAAAAGAAGTCCTTGAAAAAGAAAAAGCCGGTGATGACCAGGAAGGCCGTGATGACGATATAGGCGATGGGCGTGTAGAAATAGGTCATGAGCTCCTTCTTCATGATGGCCAGGGGTTCGTGGAGATAGACCATCGCCGTATCGCGGGCCATGACGGCCGTCTCTTTGATATTCAACTCCCTGATGTTCATTTCGCTCTTCCTCCGGTCAGGTCCCTGAACACGCGCTCCAGGCTCCGCTGTTCCTGCGTCAGCTCGTAGAGGGTCCAGTTATTTGCGCCGGCCAGCCTGAACAGGTCCGACCTGATGTCCGTGTCGCCGCGCGACGCGACCCGGGCGGAAACCAGGTCGCCGCCGGGGACCTCCTCGACGCGGGTGACGCCGGGAAGCTTCGAGACTTCGCCGCGCAGGGACTGGAAATCGGTCCCCGTTACGCCCATCAGCACGAGCCGTTCCCCGCCGGACATGCTCTGGAGGTTCCCGGTGCGGTCGTCGGCGACGATGTTTCCCCGGTCGATGATGATGACCCTGTCGCAGG
>CAZZHU010000036.1:0-30167 GCA_964654045.1 uncultured Leptospirales bacterium | reverse complement strand
TGGGTGTGCCGCGGGATGGCCACTTTTTTGGGGTCGCGGTTCTTATAGTTGGTAACGGCGCGCTTCAAGAGGTCCTTGGCGCTCTCGTAGGCCTTTTCGGTGTGAAACGGGCTTGAGGACGCGCCGATGGTCTGGGCGATGGGGCTGGTGGATACAATTTCCGTGTGATAGGCCTTGGCCACGTCGGGCAGGCCCGGCATGCAGCACTGAACGTCGATCAGCATCATCTCCACCGCGCCGGTCACGATGGCCAGCTCCTGCTGCAGGAAGTTGCCGGCTAAAGGTATGCCGTGGCGCATCAGGATCTCGTTGGCGGTGCAGCAGATGCCGGCGATGTTGATGCCGTTGGCGCCGTGGGAACGCGCCAGGTCGAGCAGCTGCGGGTCACGGGAGGCGATAACTATCATTTCGGACAGGAGCGGTTCGTGGCCGTGGACGATGATGTTGACCTCGTCTTTTTTAAGCACCCCCAGGTTAACCTCTGCGTAGACCGGCACCGGCGTGCCGAACATGATATCCTGGAGATCGGTGGCGAGCATCGAACCTCCCCATCCGTCCGCCAGGGCCGCCCGGGTCCCCTGTTTTAGCAAACTCCTGTAGTCCTGGTCGACGCCCATGTGGGTGCGGTGCATGATCTCGACAATCTCCCGGTCGATGCCACGGGGAACCACGCCCTCCCTGCGCCATATCTCCTGGCGCCGCTGGGGCGCCTTTTTTACGTAGGCAAGCTCGCCCTCCTGCTGGCCGAACATGGCCAGCGCCTTCTGGCCCACCTCGACGGCGATGTCCTTCGTCTCTTTGCCCTCGACGGTGACGCCGAGGTCCAGGGCAACGGCCAGGAGTTTCTGCTCGTCCTTGATGCCGTAGCCGGGGATTTCACCTTTCGCCGCGGCGAGGAATATCCCGGCAACGCCGCGTCCATGGTCCGAGTGGGCCGCGGACCCGGCGGCTATCATCCGCAAAAAATTACGCGCCGAAATGGTTTCGGCCGTTGCGCCGCAGAGGCCGACCTTGCGTATGGATCCGGCTGTTTTCGGCTCCGGCACCCTGCAGGGCCCCATGCCGCAATTCTTGCAGCAGTCGCCTGCTGACCCGATGGGGCAGGGTTTCAGCTCCGCAGCCTTGTCGAACACGGTGCTGATCGAGTCCTTTTTGGCTTTTTCGTATATCTCCTGCGACGCCTTATCGGCAAACAGTTTCTTTTCTTCTGGCATGTGGCGCTCCTTGTATTTACCTTGCTGTATCAGACCTCACCCCCCGGCCCCCTCTCCTTCAAGGAGAGGGGGAGCGGAGGATGAGGTCTCTATCCCATCAAATTCTGTATCATCTTCTTCATCAGTTTCACCGACTCCGGGTGGCGCAGGATGAGTATATCCGCCCCGGCCAGGAGGAGGCTCGTGGCGGTAACGCATTCCATGAGTATGCCGCGCTCCTTCGCGTTTCCCAGTTTCGGATCATCGGCCTCGGCCGTTTTCGCCTCTTTCGTTTTCCATACCTCTAAGCCCACGTTGCAGATAATGGGGTACTGCAGCTTCTCATCCTCCTGGGTCAGGGCCGCCATGCGGTCGCGCTCCATAACGGAGTAGGTGTATTCCAGGCCATAGCCGAGGGACCCGGTGGTGGGATCGACGAGGATCTTGTCCGCCGGCACCCCCAGGTTGCCCAGCAGTATGTTCAGCTGCTTGGCCAGGTTCACGTCGATGGGCGATGAGGCCACGGCGACATGCTTGTAGGCAAGGGCGCCGGCGCCGATCTGCTTGTAGTCGCCTTCCTCGATGGGCCCCATGGCGAGGTTTTTGCCGTCGCATTCCTCGGCGAGGATGCGCAGAACCTCTGTGTCTTTTTCGTGGTTGCTGACGCCCCAGAGGATGACCGGCACGTCCACCGCGGCAATGACCTGCTTGGCTATGTCTGCCGCTTCGCGGCCGGGACGGTTCATGTCATTGGGGTCGATGCTCTTCAACTGGAGGGCGATCATGTCGGCGCCGTATTCGGCCACGTTTTTTTTGGCCCATGCCGCCGGGTCATTCATTACATCGGTAAAGGGCTCCATGGCCGCCTCCGGCCACTCTTCCGGTTTGTGGTCGAACACCTCCATGGCTATCCTCGGCGGATGGGGCATGGCCCCCTCGAAGAGGTGGAAGGGATATGAGGTCGCCCCTCCCACGGTGACCGCCTTCGCGCCGGTGCCCAGGGTTATCTCCCTGATCTTGCCGGAATAATTTACTCTGGGTATATCGTATGCCATGATGATCCTCCTTGTCTCCCCCGGTTTAAACCAGGGGTTATTCCCGGTTTAAACCGGGGGTTATCGTTTCTTCTCGCTGCCGTACCAGTCGTTCGAGTACCAGTAGCGCTCGCCGTTTTTCAGGTACCGCAGCATCTCGTTTTTATCAGTAAGATGACCTCGCCAGCCCTTGTCCTCGCCTACGCCCCTGCTCTCGGGCGTACCCGGTTCATAGGTCGCGTCAAGAACCTTGACTTTTGTGCCGGTGTAATCATCTTTTTCGATAGTTTTATAGTCCATAATTGTATCCTCTCCTATACGACCTCACCCCCAACTCCTCTCCCATTGATACCTCACCCCCGGCCCCTCTCCATAAAATGGAGAGGGGAGAGACATAGAGAGGGCTGCCTCATCATCAACCTTATCCGATTCCCCCTCTTCTTTCTTCACGGTTTTAATGGGAGAGGGGTGAGGGCAAATGGTCTCTAATCCAGCGGTATCCCCGCAGCCAGCTTCGCTGCCCGCACCGTGTTCACCATCAGCATGGTTATGGTCATGGGGCCCACGCCGCCGGGTACCGGGGTAATGATGCCCGCTTTTTCCTTTACGGTTTCAAAATCAACGTCGCCCCGGAGGATCGCCTTGCCTTCCGGCGTGGTGCCGATGCGGTTCACTCCCACATCGATGACCACCGCGCCTTCCTTCACCATGTCGGCTGTCACGGCGTTCTGCACTCCCGCGGCGACGATGAGTATGTCCGCGCGCAGGGTATGTTCTTTCAGATTTTTCGTCCTGGTGTGGCATACGGTCACGGTGGCGTTGGCGTTCTTCTGCTTCTGCACCAGCATCATGGCTATCGGTTTGCCTACAAGGTTGCTCCTCCCCACCACGACAACATCGGTCCCCTCGATGGGAACGCCGGAGCGGACCAGCATCTGCTGTATGCCGTAGGGCGTGCAGGGATAGAACCGCGCGTCGCCGATCATGATCCTTCCCACATTTGTCGGATGAAATCCGTCCACGTCCTTGTCCGGGTCGATGGCGTACAGTATCCGGTTTTCATTGATATGCTTCGGCAGGGGGAGCTGTACCAGGATGCCGTGAATATCCGCATCCCTGTTGTATTTGTCCACGAGCTTCAGGAGATCGTCTTCCGATATGTCGGCAGGCTGGGTGTCCTGGATGGAATGGAATCCCAGGTCATGGGCGGTCTTCTGTTTGCCCGTCACGTAGCTCACCGACGCCGGGTTATCTCCCACGAGGATGGTCACCAGCCCGGGGGTGATATTGTGCCTGGTTTTAAGAAGAGCCACCTGGACCTTGAGCTCTTCCCGTATCTGGGCGGCGATTTCCTTGCCGCTGATGATTTTTGCCGTCATGCGATCCTCCCGATATATGGGCAGGTATAGGATTATTGATTATGTATCAAATAAAATTTATTAATTAATTAAAAAATATTACCGGAGACCTTGATATTGTCTTAACCTTTCTTCCAGTGAACCGGTATGTAATTCGAATAAATGATTGTCATAATCGTAAAAATATATTGATCTACCTTCTCCCTCGATCCGTTTTCTATCATTAATCACTTCCAGACCCAATTCTGATATTTTTTCTATATAACCGGTATAGTCACCATCGGTGATTCTGAAAGCGATATGGTTATAGGTTTTTTCCTTCAATGAATCTCCTTCCATCAGCGCAAACCAGGTTTTATTGATCATAAAGAATTTTTCCTTTGATCTCGAATAATAGTTATCGCCGCTGGCATAGACCTCCCTGGCGTTGAATATCTTCATGAAAAGATCTGCCGTCTTTTCAAGATCTTTTACTATAAGGGTAATATGGCTGATCCCCTGTATCATAAACCTCCTTGATACCCTCACCCCGCCTCTGGCGCGCCCTCTCCCGCGGGGAGAGGGCTACGAGTAAAAATCTTCAGCTCCACTCTCCATTATATGGAGAGGCTCCCGACAGGATGTCGCAGTGCCGAGCGCGGACAGGATGTCCAAAGAGCGCTCGGCGGCCGGGGGTGAGGTCACAGTATCCTCCCCATCATCTCCTCGAACCGCTGCACGGTCTTTGAACTGTCCGGCAGGTCGATGAGGGGAATCCCCTTGATCTCCGACTCCTCGATTTCCGTATCCATGACGGTGTGGCCCAGGAATGGTATGCCTGTCTCCCGAACCCCATCCAGAAATTCCTGTTCCAGCGTCTCCGGGGTGCGGTTCACCAGCAGGTAGCTGTTCACCACTTCGATTTTCAGTTCCCTGACCAGGCCAGCCAGTGCCTTCACGGTCTTGAGTCCCTTCAGGGAATAATTGGAACAAAAGATGAGAGTGTCGATGCGGGCCGCGGTCTTGCGGCTGAAATGCTCCATCCCCGCCTCGTTGTCCACCACCACGTATTTATAATTCTTCGAAAGGTGTTCGAAGTAATCCTTGAGAATTGAATTTGCAGCGCAGTAGCACCCGGGCCCGTCAGGGCACCCCATGACCAGCATGTCCATGTCCTTTCCTTCTTTTATTATCTGGTGGAATTTCATGTCAAGGTACGATTGCTTGGTCATGCCAGCCGGTATCTGCGCACGTTCCCGCATGAAATCGGAAAGGACCGTGCCGATGGTATCACGCACCTGTACACCCAGGGAGTCGGCCAGGTTCGCGTTGGGGTCCGCGTCCATCGCCAGGAGGGGCGTCTTCCGGTTCCTGAGAAGATGGCGGATGATCAGCGCCGCTGTTGTGGTCTTTCCGGTGCCGCCCTTGCCGGCCACCGCTACTATCCTGCTCAACAAGTTTCTCCTTTTTCCGGCCCGCATGTTTTCCCGATCTTTTTGAACCGCTCCATGACTGTGGGAAAATTTCTCATCTCCGTATGGGGGAAGAAGAGGGCCGCCACGTAGTGGTCCATGAAGGATTTGTTCTCGCTCAGCTCGAAGTTGGTCATCTTTGCCGCGATCTCCTCCGCCTCGGTGAGGAGTTCCCGGGACAGGGTCGCCAGCCGCGCGCCCCTGAGTGAGCTGTTCCCTATGAAGGAAAAGCGCTCCACCGGCAGGTCGGGGAAGAGGCCCGTGATGACCGACTTCTCGATGTCGACGTAGCTCCCGAAGGCGCCGGCGATGATGACCTCGTCAATATCGTTATACGAAAGGCCGACGCTTTCCAGCAGCGTCTGGTACCCGGCGTACATCGCGCCCTTGGCCCGCATGAAGTTGTCGATGTCGACCTCGGTGATGACGATGTCCCCGTCGATGCCGCTCCGGCCGGCGTCAACCAAAACATATTCCATGCCGTCACTGCCGCGGCGCATGCGGTCTGTCTGTATATCAGTCCTGAATTTTCCGTTGGGCTCGAGCAAACCTGTTTCAAGGAATTCCGCCACGATGTTGATGATCCCGGAGCCGCACACGCCCTTCGGCTTTTCCTCGCCGATGGTGAAGACCACGGGTTCGCAGGTGGCGGGGTCGATGCGGATCTCCTCGATGGCGCCGAAGGTGGCGCGCATGCCGTGGCGGATGCCGCCTCCCTCGAAGGCGGGCCCGGCCGAGCAGGAGGCTGTGACGAGCCACTCCTTGTTGCCCACCACGATCTCGCCGTTCGTGCCGATATCGATAAAGAGGGTATTCTTTTCGCGCCGGTGGAGGCCGGAGGCGAGTACCCCGGCGACGATATCGCCCCCGACGTAGCTTGAGATCATCGGCATGGCGTAGAGATAGGCGTGTCCCGGAAGGTCGAGGCTCAGTTCCGCTGCCCTGACCGGCGGCATCTGGTTTACGACGGGCGTGTAGGGCGCCGACCGGATATGGCGCGTGTCAAGGCCGAGGAGAAGGTGTGTCATGGCCGTGTTGGCAGCTATTGTCATATGCGGAACGTCATCGCGGACTATGCATCCCTTGCGGAGCAGTTCTGCTATGACGCCGTTCATCGTGTCTGTCACGGTTTTCTGGAGAATGGAAAGACCCTCTCCCTTCTGGGCGAAGACCATCCTGCTGATAACGTCTTCGCCGTACCTGATCTGCCCGTTGTAGTCGGATGCTTCCGCGATTGTTTCGCCGCGGGCCAGATCGATGAGTTCGCCGCAGACCGTGGTGGTGCCCACGTCAATGGCGATGCTGTAGCGGCGGGCGGATGTGTCCCCTGCCTCGATGTTGATCACCCGGGGATGGCTGCTCCCCGGTTTCGTCCCGAGGCGTGTGTGCAGGATGGTTGCCGTAGCCTTCCACCCGCCTTTCCTGACAGCGGAGGAAAGACCGCGGATCGCCGGGTAATCCACGGAAACATCCTCAAGGTTGTGCTGTTTTTTCAATGCCCGCAGGGTGCGCGACAGGTCACTCGCGCTGTCTTCAAGATCGGGCACGTCAATGGTGACGACTTTTTTTTCAATGACGGGGGAATGGAGCCCCGCAGTCGATTCTGCATCCCGGGACGAAGCAAGCCTGCCGGTGGGCTTGCTGATCCTCAAGGCGTCCAGGACCCCCCGGTGCAGGCGGGACTCGGGCGGGATCTCCACTTCAAGGGATGTCTCGGCATGGCTCAGGCAGGCGAGGCGGTATCCCTTCGCGAAGTCCGCATCGGAAATTTTCTCTGTTTTACCGCCCCTCACGGTGCCTGACGTGACCATGACGCGGCACTTGCCGCAGGTGCCCTGGCCCCCGCAGGAGGAATTGATGTGAACCCCGGCAGCATGGGCCGCGCGCATGAGGTTCTCGCCCCGGGGCACGGACACGGTCACGTTATCGGGAAGTAATGTTATATTTATTTCCTGCATGGTACATGTATTACTATATCAAGATATCTTTATATAGTAATATAAGATTATGATCCTGTCAAGATTAATTTGCGAAATATTGTATCAATGCTTGCTCATCTCACAAGCGTATTTTAAGAGAAACCTGCAAAAAGTCTGAGCTCTTTTGTCGCGTGGATGCTGCGGGACCAGGGCGTGGGGCGGTTGTACTCTTCAATTGTCAGGAACGGTATTAATGGCCAGGCGCAGAGCCGCAACTAATTACACGGCATGGTTGATCTGAACATGAATGCAATTCTGAGCAGAAAGGAATGATGTATGGTTTTCCCAGTTCATGATTGAGATACACCGAGTATTCTGGATAATGATGCAAAAAATGCAATCCTTTCAGATGAATAGTATTTGCAGTAAAATAATTGAAAAATATTTGACAATAAAAGGCCCCGGTTTAACCATTCGGTTAAATATCCTTAACCGAATGGTTAAAGATATTTATAGACAACGCAATGCAATATATTGCGGCGCGGAATACCTGGTTGAAAAATATACTATTAGTGTGGATAGGTATGTTGCGGAACATACGAAGTAAAGACAATGCGTGACACGATGAATAAAATATCCTGCGGCCGTTTGGGCATCCGGCGGTTAATTTGTTCCGTGAGTCTGTCGATTATCTGAACAGGGTTGCAATGATGAAAAAAATATATACATTTATTGTTTTATTCGTGATTACAACGCTATCGGTGCCGGTATATTTACAGGTGTGTTCATCCGGGTGTAAAAGCGGCACTGCTTTCGCCGCGGAAAAAAAAGATAAACCCGCTTCTGATGAGAAAAGCAAAACAACACCGGAGAGTCAGAATGATGACGTCAAACGTGATTCCCTGCGCTACATCTATTCGCTCGGTTTTCCCGGATTAACCTTCGCCTATGCCTTCTCCTCCTGGGGCTGGGCGAAGCGGGATTACTGGAAGTGGTCCCATGAAGGATTTTTTGAACACAATACCCACTATGGAGGGTTCGACAAGATCGGGCACCTGTTCACCCATTACTCCGCCATGCGCCTGAGCTGTTCGGTGTTTAACTACACGGAAAAAGGATCGAACCTCCGCTTTCTCTACGGCGCCGTACTGACGCTGCTGATGGGGCTCTCGATTGAAATTGGCGACGCTTATTCAGGATACGGCTTTGCGTATCATGATATCATTTTCGATTCCGCCGGGATATTGATTGGGGGTCTTCTTGAGGCCTTTCCCAGGGTTGACGCCTTCATCAGCCTGAGCCTGGAATACTGGCCGAGCGCTTTTTTCAGGAAACACCCCAACAAGATACTGCTGATGCCCGATGATTTTGGCGGCATGGTGGTTATGGCCAACATCAAGCTCGCCGGCTTCAGGGAAGTCGGGATTGATATACCGAATTTTATGCGGTATATCATGATCGACGTGGGGTATGGCGTAAAGGGCTATACGTCCTATGACCGCCGTGCCGCGTGGGACAACTACCAGTATCCCCGGAAATCGCAGAACCTTTATGTCGGAATATCGATAAATTTCGTGGAAGTTATCAAGGATTTCTTCAAAGACCAGCAGAGCCTGGCCTGTCGCGCTACCCAGCAGGTTTTCAAGTACTATCATATTCCGGCCGGGTACAAGCACCGCTTTGTCCTCAACGAAAGCCTGAATATGCCGCGCGATTGACCATCCGGTGCAGATAATTATCAGATTGTTATCGGTTAAAATACCCCGGTAACCTTTCTTCTGCTCAGATCAACATCGATGCGGCGGAATGCGGGATCAGAAGCCGTCCCGGGCATGAGGCTGATGGCGCCCGCGACGGGAACCACGAAGCCGGCCCCCTGGTAGGTAAGGATGTCCCGTACCGGCAGGACCCAACCGGTTGGCACGCCTTTCAGGTTGGGATCATGGGACAGCGACAGGTGTGTTTTTACCATGCAGGTCCCGAGTTTTGACAGTTCCGGATCGGAATCCATCTTTTTCAATTTTTCCTCGGCATCGGGCAGGTATTTCACGCCGGCGGCTCCGTATACTTCCCTGGCGATTGTTTCGATCCGCTTCGACAGGGGCATGTCGAGATCATACAGGAATTTGAAATCTGACTTTTCCTCGCAGGCTTCTATTACCGCGTCGGTGAGTTCGAGCGCGCCGTCCCCTCCCTGCAGCCAGTGATGTGACACGGCCACTCGTGCGCCGGCGGATTCCGCCTGGCGCTTGATCTCGGCAATTTCGGCCGCCGAGTCCGTGGAAAAAGGATTGATGCAGACCACCGGGCTGATGCCGGCCTTTTTCACGGTCTGAATGTGTCGGATGAGGTTTGCGCACCCTTTCTCCACCAGCGCCACGTTCTCTTCCGTGTATACCGGGTCGAGGGGATGGCCCGGAGGCACCGGTGGGCCGCCGCCATGGCTCTTGAGGGCCCGCACCGTGGCGACGATGACCGCACAGTGGGGCCTGAGGCCGCTCATGCGGCACTTCAGGTTCCAGAACTTTTCGAAACCGATATCGGCGCCGAAACCGCTCTCCGTTACATGGTAGTCCGCTAGTTTCAGCGCGAGCTTATCCGCGGCGATGGATGACTGGCCGATGGCTATGTTCGCGAAGGGGCCCGCGTGCACGAACAGCGGCTGTCCTTCCAGCGTCTGGAGCAGGTTCGGCTTAAGTGTGTTGAACATCCAGGCAGTCATGGCGCCGTCCACCTCGAGGTCGGCGGTGGTGATGGGATCGCCTTTTTGGTTGCGGGCCATGACGATTCTGCTGATACGTTCCCTCATGTCAGCCATGCTTGATGACACGGCCAGGATGGCCATCAGCTCTGAGCTCGCGGCGATCTGGAACTTTGATTCCATGAGGAAACCGTCTGTTGTCCCGCCAAGACCGATAACTATCTTCCTGAGGGATTGCGCGCAGAAGTCGATGACCCATCCCATCTCAACGCTTCGCGGGTCGATGCTGAGACGTTTGAGGTGCTTTGATGTGAGCATCGGGTCATCATAGTTGAATTCATGCTGCATCCGGGCAGTGAGGGCCACCATGGCAAGGTTATGGGCGTTCATGATGTCGTTATTGTCGCCGGTAAGACCAAAAGAAAACGGAATAAGTGGTATGCACTGGGACAGACCGCCGCCGGCAGCGCTTCCCTTGATGTTCATGGTGGGGCCGCCGGATGGCTGGCGGATCGCGCCGGTCGCTTTCCTTCCGCGTCGTCCAAGGCCCTGGAGCAGGCCGATGGTGGATGTACTCTTCCCTTCACCGAGGGGGGTCGGGGTGATGGCTGTTACATCGATATATTTTCCGTCCGGTTTGTCTTTAAGCCGCTCGAGGACCAGTTCAAAGTCAACCTTGCCGTAATAATGGCTGTTGGGAAGCAATTCTTCATTACGTATACCCAGCTCTTCAGCGAGCTGGTATACAGTTTTCATGTCCTTTTCGCATAGTTCGGCAATCTGCCAGTCAGGTAGTTTTATTGGATCAGGTTTAGGCAATTATTTTCTCCTCGGAAATCATCATACATGCATTTTTTCGAACATCTGGTAACGTTCAATATAAATCAAGAAATTTTGTGTTTATTCGATGAAATTACGATTGGTTGGTTTTTTAGTAGTCATGGATAAGCATTTTTAAATTTCTGGGGAATCCCCAGATTAACTTCCAGCAGAGAATTCCATCAATTCTTTCTTTTAATATCAGATAATTTGTATAGTGATAGTTATCGGTAATTTTTATTTTCATCAATTTATCAAGGTATTTATTAATCGCATAAGTAAGAATAAGAGAAACCGACATCTTAAAAAGCTTTCTTAAATCCAGCAGGCATTCATAATCATTAGGCCTTAATTGTATATGAAACGTATGCCATTCTCCATGATTATGTCTGCTTTGATACTCTATCCTTTTACCATGACGGACATGTTTTGGGGCGTCCTCCATAGTTTTCTTGAAAAGCAGGATAATCAATTCGATGCGGGAAATTCCTTTCAGTTGAGCGGCATATGTAATTTTTTCTAGTAACTGTTTTTGGATATTAATGGTTGTCTCGATAATCATCGGTTCTCCTTTGCCTGTTTCGTATTTATCCTGGATACGAATTAGGATAGGAAAAATGAAAATTATTTATCAATTAAGATTATAAGCCGATTGTTATCGGTTTCCCATGTTTCTGGAATTCATTTATTATGCAGGATGTTCTGAATTTGCAATAACCCCTGGGATCCTTGCAGGAAAGGCACTCATCACAGTAGTAGGAGTTATACTTGGAACAAAAGTATATTCCAGGTTTATCCTGATGGTTGGTGCAGTTTGGTTCCATTATGAAGCTATAAATAAAGAAATAATTATTAAATATAATCTAAAATACTAAATAATCACTTGCCTGTCAATCTTAAATACAGGAAAAAGTCAATAAGGTGAACATCCATTATTTTCCAGGCTAGTAAATATTTAATAAATGCTGTTTAATCTACAACATTAGAAAAATAAATATTATATAAACATGTTTATTGTCAAAAATTCTTGCTTTAATGTATTGTTTTAACTATTAATAAATATATAACCAGAACATTCAATAATTGAAACATTAAGTTTAGTGTCTGGATGATGAAAGTTAAACTGTAAGAAAAGGGAGGGAGTGAGATGCTTACAAAGAAACATACAACCGAAACAGCCGAGAAAAAAACCAGCGTGCTGAAAAACAAAAAGAAGAAGACTGAAGCTGTTTTTGAGTTCTCGAATTTCCAGGATGAGATCCGGGTTCAGGCATATTATAATTATCTCGATAGAATGAATAAAAACATCCCGGGCAGCGAGATGTCCGATTGGATGGATGCCGAGATAAGCATTCGGTCAAAAATGAGCACGCACTGACGGATCACAATTTCAAGACCCATCCCTTGCCCTGAAGAGCGACACCCTTCTTCATGGCATCGAGAAATCGGGACCGTAATTTTTCACTCATAAGATTTCGTTTGACCACCGGGAGGCGGAGAAAACCGCCTACAAATCCCCTCATGAATTGCTGCGTTATGCTTTCCGGGTTGTCGAATATCTGATTCTGCAGCGTGCCCTGCTCCAAATTCCCGAGGATAACTTTTTCGAATACGTTTTCCGGGTGAAGCACCCGGCTTTCACGGCGGGTGAGCCTTATGGCGCCCCTCGGGCATTTGCCCGCGCATACGCCGCATCCCAGGCAGTAGGCTGTGTCGATGACCGGTTCCATTCTCCTTTTCGAGCCGGGCCTCTGTGTGGGACGCATCTCGATAACGTCGATGGGGCAGGCCCTGGCGCATTTGCCGCATCCGGTGCATTTCTCATCGTGGCAATGGGCAATGTAATTCGACGTGACCACCGCATTGGCATATCCATACTTGCTGATCCCGGATAGAGCGACGCAGCAGCATTTGCAGCAGTGGCAGATAAAGGTGACATTGTTCTTAACGTTCTCTCCGCAGAAGGCAAGGCCCAGTTCCTTTGACCGGGCGATATTTTCAAGCATTTCTGTGCGGGAGACTTTTTTCGCCAGCTTGTTCCGTATCCAGTAATCCGCGGCGTATCCGAAGGTTGAACAGGTATTGAGCGGCATATCGCATCCTTTAATGCCGGCATGCTTTTTTTTATGCCGGCAGGAGCAGATCCCGATGGCGAAGGTCTCATGGTCGCGTATTATTGATGTCGCCTTTTCGTAATCAAGTATTTCCGTGTGTTCAGATTCTTCGATTGACCCTTCATGGGGTAGTGACCGCATGAGGGAAACGACCTGCCCGTCTCCGAAATTCGCGTCGAAAAAATCACCGGTCAGATAATCATTGAACATGCCGGCCCATTTTTTGTAGTCGAGATGGCCCCTGGTGCGCATCATGGTGAACTCGAAGATGCCGATGACCATGGGAGAGGGCATGTACTGGTACTCGCCGTTCGCCCAGATGTCTATAACCAGGCCTTTTTGCGCCAGTCCTTCCAGTATCTTCTGCAGCCGCACCGGTTCAAAACGCATGATATCGGATATCCGGCCGAGGCTGGCCAGGCCATAGGGCATGCTCGAAACAACCGCGGCCTCTTCGGGCGTGTACAGCTCTTTCAGGATCTTGTTGAGGGTTTCGTTCCGGGGAATACGGGTGCCGAGGCCGTCTATTTTATCTCCCAGTTGCAAATACAATTCTTTTGGCCCGAGATGTCCCATCCGTATCCTCCCATTTTTTTTGTATAATAGAGCGAATGAAGGCCATGTCAAGACTTTATTCGGGATGCGTATCCCTGAATATATTGTTGACTTTTTTCTTTCTCGCAATCATAACCAATTTACTGCCGGAGAAAGCGTTTATGAAAAGGAGGGTCCCCATGTGGTTCTTTTCACCCAATGTCGACAGATTAAAAAAAAAGAATGATATGGCCGGGTTGAAGCGATGCCTTGAACATAAAAGCCCTTCTGTCCGCTACCGGTCCTTTCTGGTCCTGGCGGGTGAAAAAAAAATAAGCGACGATATAATTGCCCGGCTGAAAAAAATGCTGAACGATCCTGATGATCGGGTAAGGACTGCCGCGACCCTTAAATTTGCTGCACTGGGTGCGCCGCTTCTTTCAAAGAACCTGGTTGAATTGATATCCGACGGTTCCAGGAAGGAAAAGATAAATCTGCTGAAGATAATCATCGGCCGGGGCCGTGACGTGGACGGCCCCATCATGGAGGCGGTTGTCCTGGCCCTGGAGGACAGGAACGGGATCGTTAAGCTTCACGCTGTGGATGCCGCCGGCGCTACCGGCAGCAGCCACCTGGTGCCGAGAATTGCCAAATTTTTAAATGACAGGCACCCCGACATGCGGATCAAGGTGGCGCAGGCCCTGTGCGCCATCGGCAATGATGCAAGTATCGACCACCTGATCGGACTCCTGGCAGATACCGATGCCAGTGTGAGGGACACGGCGCGTTCATGTCTTGAGAATTTTGATTCACCCAGCGTCCGCATGGCGCTCCATGACACGAGGTACGCGCGCCTAATCCGGGGCATGGGGGGCCTGGAGCCGGACCGGAAGGAAACGGCAAAAAAGATCGGTGTAGAAGGGATCAGGGAAGGCCTTCCGCTTCTCCACCGTGCCTGCCGGGACCGGTACAAGGAAGTGCGCATCGAGGCGGCGCGGGCCATCGCCGCCTTTGGAGATCCTTCATCGGTGGAGGTGCTGTCGAAGCTGCTTGATGATAAGTATTATGATGTTCGCCTTGAAGCGGTCAGGGCTCTGGGGCGTATCGCAGGCGAGGCTTCGCTCGAGGCCCTAAAGCCGGTCCTCAACGACAGGAACAAGCGGGTCCGCAGTGAAGCACGGTGCGCCATCAGCAATCTGAAATCCTTTGGAGATTGATGGCTGTAAAGCCTTTTGTGATTGAGAAGAAGACCGGTAGTGGCGAATTACTCCGTTTCAACCTCAGTCTCCGCGGTTACAGCAACATAATCGTGCGAATCCGCAGACCAGTCATGGATACTTCCTTCCCACAAATATTTCCTTGTCTCCGAGACAATGACTCCGTTCAGGAGAATCAGTGCTGTCAGGTTCGGGATCGCCATGAACATGTTCATCATGTCTGCCATGTCCCAGACCAGGGGCAGGGATACCACGGAGCCCACCATGACGGCTATCACCCAGAGGACACGATAGGGAATGATGGACCGCTTGCCCAGGAGATATTCCACGGACCGCTCGCCGTAGTAGGACCAGCCCAGTATCGTTGAATACACGAAGGTGAGGAGCCCCACCGTGAGGATTATCGGCCCTGCCACCGGTATCTCCGCGAAGGCGCGCTTGGTAATAATGGCGCCGTTGATGTTGCTGAAATCTGCCGGGAAACGCATGATGGTGCTTACCAGCACCAGGCCTGTTATGGCGCAGACCACCACCGTATCCCAGAAGGTGCCGGTGGCGGAGACCAGTGCCTGCTTGACCGGGTTGTTCGTTTTTGCCGCTGCCGCCACGATGGGCGCCGATCCGAGGCCAGCCTCGTTGGAGAAGAGGCCTCGTGAGATGCCGAAGCGTGCCGCCATCATGACCGATGCGCCGATGAATCCGCCGCCCGCGGCCTGGGGCGTGAAGGCGGACTTGCCGATAAGGATGAAGGCTGGTATCAGTACATCTCGATTTATAACAAGAATGATAAGGCACCCGATAATGTAAAAGACCGCCATGAAGGGGACCAGGATCTCGCATACCCGGGCGATGGATTTGACACCGCCAAGGATGACGATGGCGGTAATGGCTGTTACGAAGATACCCGTTGCCCAGAGAGGCGCGCCCAGTGTTTCCTTCGCCAGCGTCGATATCGAGTTGGCCTGGACCATGTTACCTATCCCGAAAGCGGCGATTGACGTGAATATGCAGAAGAGCACTGCCAGCCACTTTTTCCCCAGGCCCCGCTCGAGGGCGTACATGGGCCCTCCCAGCATGGTCCCGTCCGATGTCTTGACCCGGTACTTGACAGAGAGCACCGCCTCACCGTACTTGGTGGCGAATCCGAAAACGCCGGTGAGCCAGCACCAGAGCACCGCACCCGGACCGCCCAGTGCCACAGCGGTAGCCACGCCCACGATGTTGCCGGTGCCGATGGTGGCGGCCAGGGCCGTGGTGAGGGCGCCAAAGTGGTGCACATCGCCATGCCCGTCAGAGTCACGGGAAAAAGAGAGTTTTATGGCGAGGCCGATATAGCGCTGGATAAACTTCAGCCTGAAGGTGAGGAACAAGTGCGTTCCGAAGAGAATGACCAGCATGGGCGGTCCCCAGAGGTAGCCGTTTATCCATTTTATTATTTCATGAAAGAATTCCATGGTTGCCTCGTCCCGGGATTAATTATTATATTATAAGGAAGAATCTGTTGTTACTGAAATATAACCGGGGGGCATGTCAAACCATTTTTACAGGCCGGGATCAGAGTAAGAACACAGTGTTATATTTTATAGATAGTTATCGGTATTTCCCGGGACCCGGTGACCATAAGGTGTCAGAGCAACCGTATAAAGTCCCGTATCACTTCCCGGCACGAAAATCTTCAATCGTCTTGCCCCGTATGCACTCCGCCAGTTCCCAGACATAGTCGTATATGTGCAGGCCCTTGGAGCAGGCGATGATCTCGCCGTCCTCGACGCCAACCTCGGAGGCGATATATTCCTTCATCATCTGCATGGCGGCAAGGTTGGCGGGGAAGCCGCCCCAGAGGTCCCAGGAACGAAAGTATATGATGAAATTGAGCCTGCCGTCCTGGATGCGCGTGTCGATAAGGCGCAGGCAGGGCGGATCGAGGAGGATCATGTCCGCCGGGTGCGCCACCTGGAGCACCATCTGGTTGTTGCGGTGGCCCTTGTTCTTATAGGTCCAGATGCAGAGTTCCATCTGGTTGATATAGAACCTGCCGTCTTCCTCAATAATTATTTTACGGTCTTCCCAGACTTCCCGGTCCTGAATGAGGATATGCTCATATCCGTGGGTGTTGTATTTTTCTGCATAGCCCGTGGGTATCGGATACTTGCAGATACGCTGGCCGTAGGTGTAGGATTCGCCAGGCTTGGCCTCACCCGTCATAAGGTAGGGCAGATAGTCGGTCAGATAATCGTCAGCCACCGGATTGGGCAGGTTGTACTGGCCCGGTATCTGGGGCAGAAGCGGATGCTCGCCCGGCTTTTTAATATGCACGGTGACAAAGTCGAACTCGAGGCGTTTTTCGCCGGCGTATGATCCCCGGTCGATGACAAAGTCCCGGCCGACTTCAAGGCACTTGTAAACGGTCTGGAACCACGCGTCGGGCAAGGTGGTTGCTTCGATCTGGATGGGGCGCAGTCCCTTCACTGTACTGTTCATATCCGTATCCTGGTGCGAGAGTTCTTTACTGATGGAAATTTTATGTCGTATTTTTTATCTGTCAAGAACTAACATGAAACCGTTTCTGTTAGAATATAAAAATAATAAATTCCTGACTCCGGAAATGGGGATCATTGATTGGATTATTTCTGATAAAGGGTTCATCCGCCTTCATGGCAGGGAGCAATGGTACGACGACCTGTATTCTGATGAGGAACTCGGAGAAATTACCAGTCATGTAAGTACGATGCGGTCACTGGGTGCAAAAAGAGTATGTGTCTTCTTCAATAACGACCCCAATGGATATGCGATTAAAAATGCAGATTCTATTAATAAAATACTTGCCGATTGACGGGGTCAGAGCAAAGTTCTGGGGTCAGAGTAAAATCCGTTGCCTGAAGTGATTTTTGACATATATCTGATTCAAGACCGATAGTTATCGGTAAACATATGTTAAGAAATTGGTAGACATACATATCCGGATAATTGTCCGATTGTTATCGGTAATGCTTCCCGTATATTGGGGTCAGAGTAAAGATTTGATCACGTTCGTATACAATAGACACAGATTCCATCCGGAGAGAACACATTAATGAGCTATTATAATAAAGAAACCACCGCAACAATGCAGTCCTTCCTGGAAAAAGGGATGCCCCGCTACATGGATATACTTCGCGACATGATCGGGATAAATTCCTTCACCCTGAACCCTGATGGCGTAAACCGCCTGGCCGACTACACCGCGGGCGTGTTCCGGGGCCTCGGCTTCGGGGCTGAGCGGGTGCAGTCGGTGAATCCTTCATATGGAAAGCATCTGGTGCTTTCAAGGCCGGGAAAATCGCCGATTGTTATCGGTTGCGTGTCCCACCTGGACACTGTCTTCAGCCCCGAGGAGGAGGAGCGGAACAATTTCCGATGGCGTCTCGACGGGGACCGCATCTACGGGCCCGGCACCGAGGACATCAAGGGCGGCACCGTGGTCATGCTCATGACCCTGGAGGCGCTGAAGCATGCGGCGCCCGGCGCCTTAGATAATGTGTCCTGGGCCCTGCTCATGGACGCCTCCGAGGAGACCGAGTCTGTTGATTTCGGCGATCTCTGCCGCAAGCGTGTCGGCGCGGCTGCCCTCGGCTGTCTTATATTCGAAGCCGGCAGGATTCGGGACAGCATTTTCAGCGTTGTCACGTCCCGCAAGGGAAGGGCGGAAATAAAAATCACCACTGAAGGGAAGGGGGCCCATTCCGGCGTGTCGCACAGGAAAGGGGCCAGCGCCATCGCGCAGATGGCTGACGTGATCGGCAAGCTGGAAGGTCTCACCGATTACGGTCATGAACTCACGGTGAACGTGGGCAGGATTGCCGGCGGCTCGCAGATAAACCGTGTCCCCCACTTCGCCGAGGCCCATGCCGAGATGCGGGCCTTTTCTCCCGAGGTGTTCGACAAGGCCCTGGCGGATATACTGGCGTTGGACGGTTATTCCAGTATCAGGAGTGACGATGGCGGATTCGCCTGCCGCACCGCGGTCGAACTGGTGCGCCGGGTCCCGGCCTGGCCGGACAATCCCGGCTCCTCGCAACTCCATTCCTGCTGGGAGTCGGCGGGAAAGCTCCTCGGCCTTACCATCAATCTTGAAAAGCGTGGCGGCCTCTCCGACGGCAATTATTTCTGGGACTTTATGCCGACAATAGACGGATTGGGGCCCGCCGGCGGCAATCCCCACTGCTCCGAGCATTCTCCTGACGGCAGCAAGGAGCAGGAGTACGCTGTCAAATCGTCCTTCGTGCCCAAGGCGATCCTCAATGCCATGGCTATTATCAGAATGATCGAGTCACGGTCATAAGCTGAAATATCACCATTTCCCGCGGTCTTTTTTTATTGACGTGTGTGATATTTGAAACAATAGTGTACCCATCGTTTATATCCTCTTATGGAGGCCTGCCAATGAATCTGCTTCTTGTCCTTGGGATTTCCATTATAGCGTTACTGATCGGCTACTTTTTCTATGGCCGCTTTATTGAAAAGAATTTCGACGTGGACGGCAGCCATAAAACCCCCGCTGTCGAATATGAAGACGGCGTCGACTATGTGCCCACCCATAAGATCGTCATCTTCGGTCACCACTTCGCCTCCATAGCCGGCGGCGGTCCCATCATCGGGCCCTGCGTGGGCATCATTTTCGGCTTTGCGCCGGTGTGGCTCTGGATCATCCTGGGGACCATTTTTATCGGCGCGGTCCATGACTACTCGGTGCTCCTGGCATCCATGCGTGAAAAGGGGAGGTCCATCGCGGAGATAGCGGAAAAGACCCTGGGGCGCACCGGCTTTCTCCTTTTTATCGGATTCACCATTATCATGCTTCTCATGGTCACCTCGGTCTTCCTGACCCTCACGACCACGGCGCTCTCTTCCAGGTACCCGGTAGAGTTCTTCGGCACCGGTGATCTGGGTATTCGCACCGTGGTGGAGAACGGCGTCACCTACGCGGTCATCGGCGGCATCGCCTCAACCTCGGTCATAGTCATAACCTGCTGTGCACCCATCATCGGCTATTTACTCTACAAGCGGAAAGCCAACGCGTGGATCATGGCAGTGGTAGCAATAATCGTATGCGCGGTTTCAATCCGGATTGGACTGTTGTTCCCGATAAAAATCGATTCTTTCATCTGGATGATTATCCTTTCCATATACACCATATTCGCTGCCGGTGTTCCGGTGTGGGTAGTGCTCCAGCCCCGGGACTTCACTAACTCCTTTCTGCTCTATGGCGGTGTTATCGGGATGCTTGTTGGCGGGATAGTCCTCGGATTCCAGGGCACCGTGGTGGAAGCACCAATGTTCAACCTGGAAGTAGGGGCCCAGCATCTCGGATACGTGTGGCCTATCCTTTTCATAACGGTTGCCTGCGGCGCCATCAGCGGTTTCCATGCCCTGGTCGCCGGGGGCACAACGGCAAAGCAGGTCAATTATGAAAGGCCCGATTCGAGGATGGTTGCCTACGGCGGTATGTCCCTGGAGGCGCTCCTGGCCGTCATGGTCATTGTCACCATCGGTTGCGGCATCAGCTACGATAAACTCTGCGGCATCGTGTTCCCCGTGGACCCGGCGGTAAAGGCAAACCCGGTCCTCGCCTTCGCTCTCGGCGTGGGCGGTCTTATGAATAAATCGATAGGGCTTCCGGTGGTGTACGGGGCCGTTTTCGGAATCCTCATGGTGGAGGGCTTCGTGGTTACCACCCTTGATACCGCGGTCCGTCTCAATCGGTACTTACTGGAAGAGCTCTGGCGCATGATATTTAAAAATGTCCCGAAGATATTCAACACCTATATTTTTAACTCATTCCTCTGCGTGGCTCTCATGTTTATCCTGGCCTATTTCAACGCCTTCAAGCAGCTCTGGAACCTTTTCGGCGCCGCGAACCAGCTCCTGGCTGCCCTGTCGCTGATCACCGTAAGCATCTGGCTTCTGAAGAAGGGCAAGAAGTATTTGTTTGTCATGATACCGGGACTTTTCATGCTGGTGACCACCATCGTGGCACTTGTTGTCATTCTGGTGAACGAGTATATACCCAAAGGAAACTGGATGCTTTCCGCCGGCGATATCATCCTCCTCTGCCTGTCAGTCGGTGTGATTGTACTGAGCTTTAAGCAATTCATGCAGAGCAGAAAGGCGGCGGCATAGAATAATGACAATGCACCCCGGTCGGGTATGACCCTGACCGACCGGGGCTGGATTGATATTCTGCATACTGTGTACTCTGACCCGTGATGTTTCAGGGATTGAGAACATACCGATAACTATCGGTTATCCCTCCAACAGCAGTAAATTATAAACTTTACATCTGTTTACCGATAACTATCGGTGCAAGGAAACAGGCGGCCGGTGCTATTTACTCTGACACCATTAGCAATTACATTTGTATAAGGAAAAGAAGCATGAAACAAATGGCCAGCGGCAAAATAAACGATCGTATACATGTGGCAGGCAACCTGGCTTATCCCGGTTACGTGATCAGGGGGGATGCGAAAAACCTCATGATCGAGGGCGGTATCAATCTCATGGGCCCGCTGTATCTCAAATCCATCAAAGAAATACTCGGCGACGCGAATCGCCTTAACTATCTTTTTATAACACATTCGCATTATGACCACCTGGGTGCCGCGCACTATCTGAAACGCAACATATCGGGCCTTACAATCGGCGCCCATGAAAGGGTGGCCCCGCTTTTACAGAAAGAATCTGTCCTGGCCATGATGAACCGTTTGAGCGAGATCCAGCGCAGCCTCTTCAAGGATATAGCCGGTGATGAGGACCTTCGCATCAGGCCGATGGAATTTGACCTGTCGTTGAAAGAGGGCGATGAATTCGATCTCGGCGGCCTCACCTGCCGCGTGTATGAAGTGCCGGGACACACCAGGGATTCCCTGGCCTTTTTTATCCCGGAATTGAAGGTTCTTTTCCCGGGCGAGGCGGCCGGCGTGCCCCTGGGCAGGGACGGCAATGAGGCCCAGGTGGAATTCCTTTCTTCTTATGACGACTATCTTGCTTCACTGGAAAAAATGATGTCCCTGAAACCGGAGATGATCTGTATCGGCCATGCCTGGGTCCTGTCGGGCGATGATGCCTCCGGCTTCCTCCGGAAGTCACATGCGGCCACCTTTGAGTATCGCACGCTCATCGAAAAATACATCAATGATGCCCATGGCAATATCGACAGCGCCATTGAGACGATGGCCCGCAGGGAATATGACGAGAAGGGGACCATTTTACAGGAGCGCAACGCCTATCTCACGAACCTGACCGCCCAGGTGAAGCATATCGCGGGTCTGATGAGTAATTAAAAAGAACCGATAACTATCGGTTAATTTCCATTGATCCGAAGGCAGGTGCTGTATGAAAAAGACAATTCTGTTCTTGATAATGATCGCCCTTTTCTCGACGACCTTCTGCGTAACGACGCAGGATACGGCAAAAAGAATTGAAGCTTCAAAGCCGGCCGCTGACGCACTCCGTGCCGGGAAATTCGCGGATGCCCTGGGCCTGTCCGGCAGGGTGATCGGACAGGACGGCGGAAACTGCTACGCGCTCCTGGTGCGGGGCATATCCCGTTATGTCATTACGGTCCATAAACTGGCGGCTGATTTCGCGGATGTGAGATCCCGGGGGTCGCGCAGTCATGGCTTTGACCTTTATTTTCTACGCACTGCGGTCCAGAGGACCTGCGGCGAATTCGCGTTGGTCGAATCCGATCTCGAAAAGGCGTCGCGCTGCAGGGATGTTTTCCTTGACCTTGCCCCGGCCCGGTGGGAATTCGACTGGAACGGCGACGGCGAAATCGACAGCAGCGACAGGGCCCTTCTCGAGATAGAGCTCGACGCCGGGGGAAAGCAGCTGCCGGAGGACGACCCGCGCCGCAGGCCGGTATACCGCTATGACGTGGGTGACGTGCACTGGGCCCGCGCCTTTGTCAACTTCCAGATGGCGGCCCTGAACCTGGCCCTGGCCTACGACTGGTCGGTGATAAACAGTATCGTGCGCGAGGGTTTTAAGAGCCTCCTGGAAATCCGGATCAGGCTCCTGGACAAAAGCCTGATCGCGAAGGCCCGGAAAGAAATCCTTGCCGGCCTCGACAGCGCGGAACAGGCGCGCCTTGCCTACCTGGCGGAAACGGATGACGAGCGGGAATGGATTCCCAACCCCCGTCAGAAAAACCATCCGATGCCGCTCCCCGTGGACGAGGATCTCTACAAAACGTGGCAGGGCGTCCTCGGCGACGTGCGAAAACTCGTCACGGGCGAGGAGGGCCTGCGCCTTGCCGATGTTGCCGAAATGCTGCAGATGAAAATCGATCCGATGCCGCGGGGGTACCTGGATATCGGCAGGATGTTCGACCGTCCCAGGGATATCGTCATCAATCTCAACGAGTTAATGATGCTGGATCGAACGCGTGACCTGGAAGGGATGCTCCGCTCGGTATTCGGCGAGTATTACCTCTACGGCAAAAAGCCGTCACTCATTACGTCGCGCCTCAAACGGATGAAGAGGGAGATCGATACCGGGTTTGAATCATTCGGCAGGAAACTCCGGTACCTGCTCTGGCTTAATTAACCAGGGATTTTTTGCGGTCGCGTATAAACTGGCATACGACCTTTTTTTCCGGGACGGTAAGGACGATGACCAGCTTGTTCTTATTATCCGTCAGCGTGTAGGTGTATCCGTACAGGTTGTCTCCTTTCCTGTTACGGAAATCAATGGTATCGCCGTCGACCTTGCCGGTCAGATCATAGACCGATCGTTCGCCCGTGATCAGCTCCAGTGATATGCGGAACCTGTTGTGCCGGATTTTTTCTATCTTGATCGATTTGCCACACCAAGGGTCCATGTAGGTCGGCACTTTCCGGTAGCTTCCGGTGAAGTCCGAAATGAGGGCGAAAGCCGCCGCGGAGCAGAATGCGGCGATGCATACGGTTGTCATCACTAGCTTCATTGTTTCCTCGCATGAAGAGGCCGGACGTCGCGGGAGGATCGCCGCGCCGGGATCAGCTGACGAGAAGCCTTCCCACGTCCATGACCGTCGCGTATATCATGAGTCCTATGATAAGCACCCATCCGGCCACCATGATCGGCACGAAAAGCGGCCGGAGCCGGATGCTGATTTTCTCCAGGATGCAGAACAGTATTTTCCCCCCGTCCAGGACCGGCAGCGGGAGCAGGTTGAAGATGGCGAGGTTGGCGCTGATGATGATTGCCAGCCTGACCGCGTTCACGCTTTCACCGCCGATGAATTTGCCGCCGTCATGGAGGATGCCGACGATGCCCGATACGCTGTCGGGCTTTCCGAAAAGGTTCGCGAAGGCGATGAGGATCCGGTATATGAGGTCGGCGGTCTGACGGAACGGCTCTATCGCGACTCCCGCGAATGAAAACCCGGACTGGATGGTATTCAGTACCCCGAAGAGAACCAGGATCGGCGCCAGGTTGGCGAGCGGTCCGCCGAAGGAAAAGATGACCCGCTTGTAAATGGGGATGAGGAAGTAGTCGTGTTCATCCTTCACCGCCGGCAGCACGTATCCTCCCAGGGGGACCAGCGAGATCCGGTATTCGGTGCCCCCGATGGTCTTTTTCCACAGGGCCGGACCGAAACCGACTGAAAAGACTTCAACGGGCACCCCGACGGACCGCGCGGCTATAAAGTGGCCCAGTTCGTGGACCAGGATCAGGATGCCTATTATGATAAGAACTGCAAGGTAATTCATCGTCTCTCCTGTATAGGTTAATCTTTTTTTAGTATATATAGATATGGATTTTGTTACAGTAAATTAGTGTTGCCCCAAACGCCCCCCCCAACCCCCCGGAGGGGGGCTTGTAAAGCAATAATTATTATAAAGTCCCCCCCTCCGGGGGATTTAGGGGGGTATAACAAACGGTATTCATCCTAGTCGCTGTGGTCCTTGCCGTCCTGAACTTTCACAAAGGCCTTGGCTTTTTCGACAATCTTATCTTTGGTCCATTCCTTCGGGTCTTCCACGCGGGTCATCTTGGGTCCCAGGTCGTGGGAGTTCGCCTTGAGGATGGCATCGATGCCCAGCGGCGCCGTGTCCTTCGCGTTGAGCACGTTCACGAGCATGTTGTAGACGAATTCCTCAACCCCCCTGGCCATCCGTCCGCGCACGTCCGCGGGAAGCCCGGTAAGCTTGTTCTCGAAGGGGAGGTTCAGCTTCTTGTAGTCCCCCGCCTTCAGGGATTTCTCGGTGGCGTATTTCACCATCTCCTCCCACATCTCCTCGGTGACGCCGGTGTCCTTCACCTTCTTGAAGTTCTTGTTTGCATCCATCTGGGCGTTGCCGTAATCATTCACCTCGAGGCCCCAGGAAATCATCTGCAGAGCAGTGGCCACGTTGGCCTTGGTGGTCCTGGTCTTCTGCGCTATCTGCCGCAGGCGCTCCGAGCTGTTGCCCGACGTTCCGTGCTGGGCGCCGGAGACTTTGTATTTCTCGATGGCCTGGTGTATCTTCGCGGTCAGGTCTACCTGTATCCCGGCGTCGCTCTCCTCGATGCCGTGGGTGGTGCCGTTGTTCAGGGCGATCCAGTCGGGGAAGATGTCATTGGCGTTCAGGCCCTGTATCAGGAAGAGGGCCTCTTCCGGCGTCGACAGTCCCTCCTTGCCCTTGATCTCGCCCACCTCGGTCTCGAGGCCGGCCCATTTCGGCACCAGCGGGTTGAGCTCGATGCTGGCGAGGAGGTTCTTGTCGTCGGTCAGGTGCGAGGCGTCGATCGCTATTGACGTCATGCCCGCTTCAAACATGGTCGGGATTTCAATCTTCGCGGCGGCCAGGTCCTTGTCGTTCTGGATCCCGTAGTGGTCGGCATGGATCGCCACCGGCACGGTGATGCCCAGCTCGTTGCAGACCTGGTCTATCAGGGCGGCCATGTTCCAGTAGTTGACGGCGCAGTACGCCTTGGCGCCCCCCTCTGACTTCGCGATCTCGAGGATGACGGCGGCGTTCGCCCTCTGGGCCGCCATGAGGGTCCCGCGTATCACGAAGCTGTTGCGGACGTTGGCCGCGATGGCGATGGCGTTCCCCTTGGCGATCATGGCCCGGTCAATCACCTTGCCGCTCACGATAAGGGCTTTCGAATTGGGAAACAGCTTCACTATGTTAGGGGGCCGACCGACTTCGAGGGCCTTTAAGAAATCCTTGCTATAAGACATGATGTTCCTCCTTCCTCTTGGTATGGTTCGCTATATTATAATATGAATTGCTCCACCGGTTCGTGGATGCGATGCGGTATCTTTTCCTACAATATGGAAGAAAAATGCATTTTTAATCAAGCCAAAATTGGACCGGACCGCACAATTATTCCCCGCCATGACAAATTTATTTTTTTGTTCGATTAATTGGAATGATCCGGCGATTTTCAAGTGAGATATTCATGAAAGGAAAACGAGGATACACAAAAGTCCCGGAACAGTCGCTGCTCCGGGACAGATGGAATATGAGGATGTTCGCTACTTGGCCACCTGGAAGGCCGTGTCTCCCCACGAAACGTTCCAGTCGCTGGATTTGACGCCGTTCCTGTCGCTCCCGGCGTACTTGTCAAGCCCCTTGACCACGAGGACCTTGACCGCGCCGCCCTTGTCCTTCGCTATGACCCCGGCATGGAGAGCTGCCATGCAGACCGACGAGTCTGTGGTATAGGTGTCGGTCCCCCACACGAAGCCCATGTCGCAGTTGGCAGGGCAGTTCACGGTAAATGACGCGCCGGCGGCCTTGTTCTGCACGCTGACGTCCCTCATTTTCGTGGCGCATTCGACCGAAAGGGCTTTTTTGCATCCGATGAATGCAATTGTCATCATTGAAAAAGCGATAAGAATGATGCAGGTTTTTCTCATTTCCAATGCCTCCTCTTTGATTAATTTATACGGTATAATAACTGTTATGCACTAAATGTCAACCTTATTATAGGGTGTCAGACAAATCCCTCAGAGATTGCGGATTATAATTTGTATTTGTTGTTATAGTGATATTCCCGGAAAAATTTCAGTTCATGACAGGGTCGGGAGCAGCTTTCGCTCACCCGCCAAAATAGTACCTCCCTGTACTATGGCGGGCGGGGGCATCCTGACCCTGTGAGCGAAAGCCACTCCCGTCCCCTTGTAAACAGTGCGCGATCGGTGCATGTCATCCTTGGCCGCTCGACTCTTTTTTCTGAAGCTGGATCATTATTTTTTCTCACAATGCGATGTAACAATGACCTCATCATTTATTCATATAATTCTATTTTAATGGTGCGCCCGGATATGAGTTTCAGGGGACAGGGCAAATCCAGCTCATTTTCTGGTGGACAAAAAATATGGATTTTTACATTTCGTAATATGTAACAGTAATTCTAATATGCCTGGGGAGTGGTCCTATGGATTATGCCGAAATTGAAAAGCTGACCGAAAAGGTGAAGGCTGAAAATGATTTTGTCACAAAGATAAAAGAGGAGATAGCGAAAGTCATCGTGGGCCAGGAAGCCATGATCGACCGGATACTGATATCTTATATTTCGGGGGGCCATGTCCTCCTCGAGGGCCTGCCGGGCCTTGCCAAGACCCTGGCCATACGCGCCTTCGCCCGCGCCATTGATACGTCCTTCCAGCGCGTGCAGTTCACGCCGGACCTGCTGCCCGCGGACCTCATCGGCACGCGCATCTACAATCCGAAGGAGATGGACTTCTTCACCAAGAAGGGCCCCATCTTCACGAACCTTCTCCTGGCCGACGAGATCAACCGGGCCCCGGCCAAGGTCCAGTCCGCGCTGCTCCAGTCCATGGAGGAAAAGCAGGTCACCATCGGCGAGGAGACCTACACGCTGGAGAAGCCCTTCATGGTGCTGGCCACGGAGAACCCCATCGAGCAGGAGGGCACTTACCCGCTCCCCGAGGCCCAGCTCGACCGCTTCTTCATGAAGGTCCTTATCGACTATCCCACTCACGAGGAGGAGAAGGAGATACTGAACCGCTTCAGCGACATCAAGGTGGACAATGTCAAAAAGGTGCTTCCGCCGGACAGGATCGCGAAGAAATCAGAAATCATAGAAAAAATCTATATCGATGACAAGCTCGTCGACTATATCGTCACCATCGTGGGCGAGACCCGGAAGCCGTCGCGCAAGGAGCTCAAGAAATACATCGAGTTCGGCGCGAGCCCCCGGGCGTCCATCGCCCTCATGAAGGCGTCGCGGTGCATCGCCTTCATCCGGGGCCGCGGCTTCGTCACGCCCGACGACGTCAAGGAGATCGGCGCGGACGTGCTGCGGCACCGCATCATTCTCTCCTACGAGGCGGAGGCGGACGGGAAGAACGCCGATGACGTGGTGAGAATGCTCTTTGATTCCGTGGAGGTCCCGTAAGTGGAGCCACAGGAGCTCTCGCTCTTAAAAAAGATACGGCTCCAGCCGGGGAAAAAGATCAACACCCTCTTCATGGGCGAGTACCACTCCGCCTTCAAGGGGCACGGGCTGTCCTTCGACTCGGTCCGCGAGTACCAGTACGGCGACGATGTCCGGAGCATCGACTGGAACGTGTCGGCCCGGATGCGCAACCTCTACGTGAAGCAGTACATAGAGGAGCGGGAGCTCTCGGTGGTGCTCTTGATCGACATGTCCGGCTCGACGGAGTTCGGCGGCGGCCCGCGGAAGCGCGACCTCATCCTGGAGGTGGCTTCCTTTTTCCTGAACCTGGCCCAGATCAACAACGACCGGGTGAGCGCCTGCCTCTTCACGGACCGCATCGAACGGTATATCCGCCCCAGGAAGGGGCGCAAGTTCGTCCTCAAGGTCCTCGACGAGATTCTGAAGTGCCGTCCCTCCAGCCGGCGGACCGACATCGGCGGCGCAGTGGACTTCATCCAGCGCGTGCTCAAGAAGCGGAGCATCATCTTCATCATTTCCGATTTCCTGGACCGGGACGACAGCTTCATTCTAAAGATGAAGCTCCTGGGGCGCAAGCACGACATCATACCCGTGCAGGTCTCCGACCCGATGGAAAAGGAGATCCGCTTCTTCGGCCTTACCGAATTCGTGGACCTGGAAACCGGCAAGGTCTTTCTTTCCGACGCCATACCCGAGAAGGGGAGGTTCCCGGTCCTCACCGAGTTCAACGCCATCTCCCTGAGCACGGCTGAATCGATCGAGATCCCCATACTGAAATTTTTCGAGAAGCGCAACCGCACCAGGCTCACGAGGGCATGACATCATGAAGATGAAAATCCTTACACTCATGGTCCTGCTCGCCGCGTCAGCCATGGCCGGCGGGGTGGACGCCCCGAAGATCAGGGCCACGGTCACGCCGGAGAAAGCCACGGTGGGAACGGTGCTTGACTACCGGGTCACCATAGCGGGCAGGGGGCTTTCCGGCATCACCATTATCCCCCCGGAAAAGCGCGAGGTGTTCCCGGAAAAAAAGAAGACGCAGGCGCCGTCCGGAAAAAATGGCGAGGAGGGCGGGGCCGATGAGGACCCGGCGCAGTATGTCCCGCTGTATGTTATCCATACCATCAAGAAAAACGACCGGTCGGATAAAACCATGACCGATATAACGGTGTCGATGCAGGTATCCTTTTACCGCCCCGGCACCTGGCAGCTTCCCGATGTCGAGATCAGGGGCGCCGACGGCATCGCCATCGGGTATAAAACGCCGGCGGTGACGGTAGGCGCCGTCAACGAAAAGGGGGAGTTCCAGGAGATCGAGCCGCCCCTGGAGCTCGGCGGCAACTGGTGGCGCCTGGTCATCCTCATCCTGGTCCTGGCGGTGCTTGCCGTGGCCGGCTTCTTTGCCTGGCGGTATGGTAAAAAGATACTTGAAGAGCGGCGGGCCGCGCCGGTCATTGTGCCCCCCATCGATATTTTCTTAAAAGAGATCGAGCAGTTCAACGGCGACAGCCTGATTGACGAGGGCAAGATCGAGGAATTCGTCTTCGGCATATCCTTGATCTTCCGCAAGTTCCTGTCGCTGCAGTTCCGCTTCGACGCGGCGGAGATGACCACCCACGAGATAGAAAAGAAGATCAGGAAGGTGTTTCCAAAGAACATCCATGACTCGTTCGCGGGGCAGATACTGGAAAGCTTCAACCTGTGGGACCTTTCCAAGTTCGCGGAGTTCACGCCCACGCCGGAGCTCCTCCACGCCAGCCTGGGAAGGACCGTCGACCTGGCGAAAAAAATTTCAGGAGAGATGAGCGGTGTCCTACCTCGAGTTTAAGAATCCGATGCTTTTGCTGCTCCTCGTCCCGTGGGCGCTCATGCTCTTCTGGTTCCTGTTCCGGAAGCTTTACAACCGCGAGGCGGCGGTGGCCATTTCCTCGGAACGCGTGGTGCGGGCCCATCCGTCGATACGCGCGCGAACCTACCGGTTCCTGCCCGTCCTCCGCTTCGCGGCGCTCCTGCTCCTCATCATCGCGCTCTCGCGGCCCGGCAAGGGGATCCATTATTCGAGCATCAGGAACCTGGGCGTTGACATCATGGTGGCCATGGACGTGTCACTCTCGATGCTCGCGGAGGACTTCCAGCCCAAGAACCGCCTGGCAGTGTCCAAGCAGGTGATCAAGGACTTCGTTGCCCGCCGCAAAACGGACCGCATCGGCATGGTGGTCTTCGCCGGGGAGGCATATCTGCAGTGTCCCCTCACCCTCGAGCACCAGATGATCCAGGACATCGCCGGCGAGGTCGATTTCGAGTCGGTGCACGTGGACGGCACCGCCATCGGCGACGCAATAGCCCTGGCCACGGCGCGGATGATGGACAGCAAGGCGAAGAGCAGGGTCATACTCCTCGTGACCGACGGCATGAACAACCGGGGCAGC